>JBDUAX010000190.1:0-8354 GCA_040004455.1 Gemmatimonadaceae bacterium | reverse complement strand
GAATGCGATCCCCCGGGTGCAGGGCGAGTGTTTCCCGAACGGCTTTAGGCACGGTTATCTGACCTTTACTGGTGAGCGTACTGCTGGACATCATTACCTCTTGTAGAATTCCTTACATAAGGTAAGGAATTTCGCTCGGGGTAGCCAGCCGGTCCAGCGGCTGGAATCCAACCACACACAACGGACCAGAGACGCGGAATCATTTGGCCGGTTGTCGGCTCATGATCACGCGGTCACTTTCGGGCTCCCGCATTCAGTTCCGCCATCGAGGCCATCGTAGAGTCAACCGGGCCGAGTGCACCACAGCGCTGATCGACGCCGAGTTGCGCGTGCAGGAGCAGAGTCACGCCCTCAAGAAATCGCTCGGGCTTCCCGACCTGGTGCTCACGCAAATTCTGTTCATTGAAAATTTGATTGGCGTTTCGATTTTGAACCGCTCGCGAAAACAACAGCGCGTCAGGTTCCGGCGCGCCGAGCTTCTGGTGCATACATGTCGATGAGCTGTTCGCGCGCCGCGCTTAGTCGCTCTGATACAACTCCCAGCAAGCGCATCGCGAACGTCATACCAAATGCTGGGTCATCATTGAACGATTCCATCAACTGCGCGCCATCGAACACGAGTACGTCAACGCGGTTCAAAGCGCGCGCCTGCAAAACTTTTCCCTTCCCAGCCATCACCGACGACCAGCCAAATTCATCGTTCGCGTGAAGTGTTTGTACGCGTAGCGGCGACCCGTGTCCGGTGATTTCCAGCGCGACCATACCGTGCACCAGCAAATAGAATTCGCGTCCCTGGTCGCCTTCGGGGAAAATCACGACTCCTGTATCGAAACACATTTCGCGTGCCATTAACGCAAGCTTGGTAACATGCGCCTGGTCAAAACCTGAGACAAACGGATGTTTTCCGACTACCGGAAGGAGTGCGTTGGACATGACGATATCGGGTCGCGGGTCGATTACGGTAAGCCCGACAATTGCGGGCCGATTCCTATGCCGAAAATGCAGCGCGGAAATCTCTGGTCAAGCTCCAGGTGATTGCGGGGGCCCATTCAGCGCTCTTATTTGATGAACCTGAGAACAGAATCCAACGGCGTAAAGGGAGAATACCCATCCATGAAGGTGCTTCCCGGTTTCTCGGTGATCGTTGCCTTGTCCTTTTGTGCGATCACTGCAGGCGCGCAGACCAAGTATGACCCCAAAAACTACCAACATACGAGCGCTGATATTCCCATGCGGGATGGGCTCAAACTGCACGTCGAAATTTTTGCGCCCAAGGACGCAACGGAGCCGCTTCCGTTTCTTCTCCAACGCACGCCGTACGGCGTTGCCGGTACAGAACCGCGCCTGGAAGCGGGTTACAAGGAACTGGCCGAAGAAGGGTACATCTTCGTGTTTCAGGACATTCGTGGACGCTACAAAAGCGAAGGCACGTTTGTCATGCAACGCCCGCCCATGCAGATGGACGTGCCAGGCAACAAGTTCGATGAACAAACCGACACCAATGATTCAATCGATTGGATGTTGAAGAACCTTCCCAAAAACAACGGGCGTGTTGGCATGCTGGGCGTGAGCTACGACGGATGGACTGCCGCAATGGGAATGCTGGGCGCACATCCAGCGCTGCGGGCGGTTAGCCCCCAGGCGTCACCCGCTGACATGTACATTGGCGACGATTTTCATCATAACGGCGCCTTCCGTTTGAGCTACGGATTTGAATACGCATATCTCACGGAAGCAACCAAGGAAAATTCCGATTTCGATTTTGACAAGTACGACACATTCGAGTGGTATTTGAATGTCGGTCCGCTTTCAAACATTCAATCGAGGGTTTTGAAGGATAAAAAACTTCCCACGTGGACCGACTTCGTTGCGCATCCGAATTACGATGCGTTCTGGCAGCGACAGGCAATGAAGCCGTATCTCAACAAAGTCACGGTTCCAACGTTGAATGTTGCTGGCTGGTGGGATCAGGAAGATTTCTACGGTCCTGTCACCATTTATCGCGAACTTGAAAAGCACGACAACGCCGCGCGGAATTTTCTCGTCGTTGGTCCGTGGCGACATGGTGGATGGGGAAGCGGGCCCGGGCAAAAACTTGGCAAAATCGATTTCGGTTCACCAACTGGCGAGTACTATCGACAGAAAATCCAGGCCCCGTTCTTTGCGTTTTATTTGAAAGACCGTGGCAAACTCAATCAACCCGAAGCGACGGTATTTGAATCGGGGAGCAACAAATGGCGCACATTTGACTCGTGGCCGCCAAAGAGCGCGACGACGAAATCATTGTTCTTTCACGCAGACGGAAAGCTGTCGTTCACTGCACCAAATGCCGCCGAAGGAAGTACAAATGACAGTTTTGTAAGCGACCCGGCGAATCCCGTTCCGTATCGGCCGCGCCCGATTGAGCCAACGTATTACAAGAAAGGCTCGGGATGGTACACCTGGCTACTCGAAGATCAGCGTTTCGTGCAAAATCGCCCTGATGTATTAAGCTGGCAAACCGACCCGCTCAGTGAAGATGTCGTAGTCGCGGGCAACATCACCGCGAAATTGTTCGCCAGCACAACGGGGCAGGATGCTGATTGGGTTGTCAAACTCATTGACGTATACCCGGAAGACTATCCCGCCGATATCAAGCTCGGTGGCTATGAATTCATGATTGCGAACGACGTGTTTCGCGGAAGATTTTACAAGTCATTTGAAACTCCAACCGCTCTCGTGCCGAACGCCGTGACAGCGTTCACGATCGACTTGCACACACAGAGCTATCGCTTTCAGAAGGGACACAAGATCATGGTGCAGGTGCAGAGCACGTGGTTCCCGATCATCGATCGAAATCCGCAAACGTGGGTGCCGAATATTTTCCAGGCAAAGGCGAGCGACTTCAAGGCACAAACTCACCGTGTTTTCAGAACACCATCGCAACCGTCGCGTGTTGAAATTCAAACTGTAACTCCATGATGAAAACCCCACGCAACATTCTGGCAGTGATCCTGACGCTTGTTTCACTTGGCCTGCTCTGGCCCGGGCTTACGGAACCTGTGCTGACAATCACCGCCTCAATCAAGTTGCTCGGACCACCGAAGGAAATTTTCCGTCAATCGCAGAGTATCGTGCAGTCGGTGAGGACGCTTTGGAATGGCGGCAACATGTTTGTTGCGGGGTTGATTGTGTTGTTCAGTATCACGGTGCCGTTTATTAAAGCGGTCATTCTGTTAGTTATTTTCACGTCGAATAATGCGGCCACACAAACCCGCCTTTTCCGATTCGTGCGTTCCGTAAGCAAGTGGGCGATGGCGGATGTGTTTGTGGTCGGCATTTTCATCGCGTTTCTCGCGGCGAATGCAATTTCGAATCTGCACGCGGCCGCTGAGCGCGGTTTCTACTTTTTCGCAGCGTATTGTTTGGTGTCGAATGTGGCGTTCGCGTTGCTCGAATTGCCGGATTCCGCGAGCTCGAGTGCGTAACTGCGAGACGCGAATCTGGCGCATCCGACCGATTAACGGCAGTTTGCAACGGCCAATGCAACAGCGCAGCCGGCATAGTGCAACTGGCTCATCTTCTTTGAAACTTGACTTGCAGCGCCGCGGCCGACGCATTTGCCAAGTCCGACGCATTTTTACTCCCAATTTTCTCTCGCCACGCGAACACGTGCACGCCGTCGATTACGCGAATCATTTGCACGAACAAAGTTGAGTCGGACAGTCGAACCCCGCCCGATGCTACGTATTGGACATTGAGTTCCGTCCCGATAAGAGTCTGGGCGCGAGTGTCACCGAAATAGCGACCCGTAGTAGCGGAACCAACGACGTTCCATTTTCCTACAGAATCATTTGTCAATCTTACGACAAACTGTTCAGTGAAATCGCGATTGAGCTGATTGGCCCATTCGCTGTCTCCATTCGTAGCGAACGGCAATACTGCAATATGATCGGAAACGGTAGTTGACGCCGTGCCTGCTCCTTGTCGAAAAATGAAAAGTGCCACAACAAACAGCGCGACCGCGGCGAGGCCGAACAAAATTGCGCGGTTTCGACTCTTTTGTGTTCGTGGAAAACCCACAGCGTCATCCGCCGAGCTTTTGATTGGCAATGTCGTGTTGTCCGAATCAACCGGCATACGCAATCGATAACCGCGGCGCGGCAACGTCTCGATCAGTCCATTTTCATTTCCGTCTTCGCCGAGCGCGATGCGAATTTGGCGCACGCAATAGTTGAGGCCCTGGTCGGCCTCAACATTTGTATCCGGCCACACGGTTTGCTTGAGTTCTTCGCGCAACACCAGTTCACCCGGCCTCTCGAGCAACGCGCGCAGCACCTGTGCGGGTTGCGGCTGCAGGCGAACTTTCCCCGATGGTCCGGTGAGTTCCCCCGATTCAATATCGAATTTGAATGCGCCAAACTCACGGGTTCCCGACGTTGCTGTCATGCGTCCCAAGCTACGGCGCAAAAACAAGATCCTGCAATGGCTTCATAACTAACTCACAAATAATTCAGCGTCGTTCACTTGGTGATGCGCAGATACTCTCCGACCTTGCGGCTCAACTTCACCGAGGATAAGAAAAATGCACGGCGTATTTTCAAGGAGATCTTTTCTCGAGCTTGGTTCTATGATCGTAGTCGGATCTCAGTTTGCCAAACTTATTGTGGCCGTCCCCGCGGAACCTGGACTCACCCAACAGACTGCACCAACCTCTCCGGATTTTCCAAAACAAGATCGCACGCTGGTTCAGGAAATGGTTGGCGTTTCCCATAATAACATTGCACGTGTGCGCGAAATCCTTGAATTGAGACCTGCGCTCGCCAAGGCCGGCATCGATTGGGGATTTGGTGATTGGGAAACGGCAATTGATGCGGCATCACACGTTGGCAATCGAGAAATCGCGGAATTGCTCATTGCCCACGGGGCCCGTCCCACGATGTTCACTGCCGCTATGCTCGGCCAATTAGATGTCGTGCGTGCACTCATTTCGGCCTCTCCAGGAATTCAGCACACCAAAGGTCCGCACAGCATCACACTGCTGGCGCACGCGAAAGCCGGTGGTGAACGCGCACTCGCCGTACGACAATATCTCGAATCCGTGGGTGGTGCCGATGAATTCACGCCAGTTGTTGCGTTGACTCCGAATGAGCGCGCGAGTTTCGCCGGCATTTTTTCGTTCGGAAGCGGCGTTACCGAACGCCTGGAAGTGCTTGTTGAAAAAGAAACACTCCTGGTGCGCCGGGGCGACTCGTCCAAGCGCGGACTTCGCTACCTCGGCAACAACGAATTCCACCCTACCGGCGCTGAGATGGTGCGCATTCGCTTCTCGATAGAAAATGGTGTGGCCACAAAATTCGCCGTGTACGAACCCGATTTGACGGCGATCGGAAATCGCGTGACATCGTGAAATCCGGCTACGGCACGACCGGCTTCGCAGCTGGCCACTCCTTTCCGAGCCCAACCATCAGATCGGCAAACACCACGATACCATCCCACAGATTCTGAATGCGCAAGTTTTCATTGGGCGCATGCTGGCTGTTATCCGCATTCACGGTCGGAACGGTAATGACAGTTGCACCCAACGCATCTACGAAATGAAACAACGGCAACGACCCACCAAGAATCGGCAAAACAAACGGTTCGCGCGCGTAACTCTTGGCCATTAGTCGTTTCACCGCTTGTACTGCCGGATCCGCAATTGGAACCCGCACGCTGGTATAGCCACTGTCCCATGTAACATACGCCAATCGTGAGCGATCATTACTGCTTTTGGCCGCGTTCGAATCGGTTACAATTGTGTATCCCAATGTTTTGAGATGCGCGGTCAGCAGCGTTCGCAGGCGCGCTGTCGATTGATTTGGCACCAGGCGAAAATCGAGCGACACGCTCGCGGATGTTGGAATTGCGTTTGTCGCGGAACTCCCGACACCTCCCGCACGAATGCCGCGAACATTGATGGCCGGCAGCATGATGCGCTCACCAAGTGCAGCGTTGCTCGCTTCGGTATGTGAAAGACCCAGCGACTTACGCAACGAATCATCAGTCAGAGAAAGTGCGCGTGCAGAAGCAACATCCGCGGCCGTCGGCGGAATTACATCGCTGTAGAAATTCGCAATCTTTATTCGCCCGTTGGCATCGCGTATTGACGAGATGAAATCAGCAACTGCAAATGCTGGATTCGACGCCCAGTTCCCGTAGTGTCCGCTGTGCAACGCACGGTTGGGACCATAAAACGTCACTTCAACTCCACTCACACCGCGTGCGCCCAACACCAATTGTGGTGCGCCGCTCACGTGCATTGGTCCATCAAAAAACAGCCACGCATCGGCTTGGAGCTCTGACTTGTGCGCGCGCAGTATTTGGCCGAGGTGATTGTCACCCGCTTCTTCCTCGCCGTCGAGAAAGATTCGCACGTTCACCGACGGCGTCATGCCTCCAGCTTTCATCGCATCAAGCGCAGCGAGCATCGCAATGATTGGACCCTTGTCATCACTGGCGGAACGCGCGCGAATGCGAAGCTCCGGATTAATCGTGTCGCCGATGGCCGGTAACGCGACGGCATCGCCTGCAACGCTGTTTGCATACTTTCGAAGTTCCGGTTTGAAGGGATCGCCGTCCCATCCACCCGATGCCACCGGCTGACCGTCGTAATGCGCGTAGAACATCACAGTGCGTGTTGCACCGCGCGCATTGAATTCGCCAACCAATGCGGGGTTACCACCCGACGGCGCGTACATCGGTTTAATCACGACCCCGCGCTTTCCGAAAGCCGCTGTAATCGCCGCGATGTTGCGACGAATTCCGGCCGAATCGCTTGCAACATTGGGAATTGAAAGCAGGGCAAATGCCTCGTCTAGAATTTCGCGCTCGTGCGCTCGACGCCACGCATTCACGGCCGTTCGGACGGAGCCACTCGACGCGGGTTGAGCATCAGCGGCTTTGGAATTTGTGGTGAGAAGGGCGACCGCCAATACGGCCGCGCGAATTGAAACGGGATGAATTGTCATGGCAATAACATGCATCAGATCACGGATTCTGGCCCTGGCCAGCCGGAGGACGGGGCGCGATCTGTCAATCGTGGCCGAACTATCGTAATTCGTCCCGACCATCTTCCGGTTGTAACGTGAAGGGCACAGAAGGGGTTACCCAACGTATAGACTACATTTTAAGGTCAATTTTTCCATTCCTGCGTGAGAGGTATCATGCAAATTCGAAACGTCCTGTTGCTGGCCGCGCTGGTCGCTGCCTGCAAGGACTCGACGACAGCGCCAACCAACAACAACAACTCGGGGAGCGGATCCCTTCGAGTGATCAACGCCAATGCGACTGCCGTTGACGTGCTGGTTGACGGCGTCGTGCTGAGTGCCGCTGTTCCGGTTGGACAAACGGTCATGCTTTCTCCGTCCGACGGTCAACACAACCTTGGCTTTCGCGCTACTGGCTCGAGCACGACTGCGATCATCCCGCTCAAGACTTCCCTTGCGGCCACTCGCACCATCGCGGCACGTCGTGCCCAGGACGGCTCGCTTGCTGCTTCCGTGCTCGACGATACGGCGTCGATCGTCCCTGCGGGCGCGACCAAGGTACGCGTGCTGCACCTCGCAACTAATGCGGGTGTGCTACAGGTGTATCGCACGCAGCCTGATGCGAACGTGTCGCCGCTTCAATGGCAATTTCCGTTCACATATCAAACCGAACTGACGGGTCCGGGCGCGCCGTTTTTTCAGAGCACTCCGGGCACCTGGGAAATTCATGTTTGGCAAACGCCGGCGGCCGCCTCCGGGTGGGACTCGGCGCCAATCAAGCTCACAATCCCGTTGGGTAGTGGTGAGCAGCGCACCGTTGTCATCACGGATAAAGCAGGCGGTGGAATTCAGGCGCAGGTTATCAACTAGTTTCGCTGTCGCTGTGCAGTAACTGCAACCGCGAGACACGGATAAACTGCAGGCACGCATTTAACGGAAATAGCGCATCGCGGATCACACGGATTTTAGCAGCATGATTGCGCGGATATGAAAAGCAAAAAGAACAGCAAAAGGGAAACGCGGATTTAACGGATCACGCGGATTTATCCGACGTGACGCGCAAGGACGCAACGCAACGGAAAGAACATTTCTTGCTTTCAGAATCGCAACCATATCAAATTCGAACGAGCGGTTAAACAAAAAAATGCGGTCTCGCCTGAAGGGGCGGGGCCGCATTTCCGTTTCGTACGAATCCGCGTGATCCGTCTGATCCGCGTTTCTTTGTCGCAGTTGCAGTTAATCCGCGAGATCCGCCTGATCCGCCAGATCCGCGTCTCGCAGTAAGCAGTTCCCCTACCGATACTTCTCCATCAACTTCTGCAACGCCGCGTTTCCGGGACACAGCGT
>JBDUAX010000604.1:0-2504 GCA_040004455.1 Gemmatimonadaceae bacterium | reverse complement strand
ACAATGCATCGCAGGTGTTTCTCGACAGCAACGCGTTGCAGGCACTTCGGGATTTATCGACTGCGCTCGGAAATAACGACGTTCCGGCAATTAATGCAGCGTTGGGTTCGTTGCAGGGAGCGCACGACAACGTGCAAACGCTGATCGCGGATCAGGGCGCGCGCGCGAATACCTACAGCGTGACGGCCGATCATCTGAACGCACAGGAATTGGACGGGACGAAGTATCGATCGGACCTGCGTGACATTGATGCCGAGAAGGCGTTGGTGGAATTGGCAGAACGTCAAACTGGTTATCAGGCCGCGATGACTGCGACAGCGAAGGTGCTGGGATTAAGTCTTGCAAATTATCTGTAATCGCAAACGCAGCAACTACGCTGAACGGAATTTCTTCACAACATCCTGACTCCTCACATGACTGCAGTGGCTCTCGCATCAAACACCAACGAAGACGCGCTCGTCCTTGTCGATTCGATTGCGCTCGGCGAAGTGCCGGTTCTGGCCGACAGCATCTTTCATTTCGCGGCCGGTATTCACGGTTTCGAGTCGCATCATGAATTTGCGCTCATACCTGCCGCGCGAGAGGGCTTGTTCTGGCTGCAGTCGTTGAATGGGCGGGACGTGGTGTTCCTTTTGATCGATCCGTTCATGGCGGCGCCGGGATTCGAAGTGGACCTGGGTGTAACCGAGCGTGGGTCGCTGGAACTCGACAATCCGATGGACGTCTTGGTGCTCGCAATTGTGACGCTGCCCGTTGGCCAGACGGAATCGCCGACAGCGAATTTCCGCGGCCCGATTGTGTTGAACACCAGGAAACGCATTGCGGCGCAAGTCATGAGCGCAGTGCAGGGACATGACGTACGCACACCGGTCGATTTGCACGTGCTACCGGCTCGCGCGGAATAAGAATTGTGGCACTTTGTGTTCCCGACGAAACGACGACTGATGTTGGCGTAGTCGCCCTGCAGTCATTGCAGGTGATAGTGGCCGCACATGACGCAAAAATGGCTGGGGAATTTGAGCGAATGGTGGCCGAACAGAGGTTGATGTCCGCGCGCATTGTATATCCAGTAGCACGCGCGGTGCGTGACGCAATCGACGGCAAAATGCACGTACTGTTTGTGGCGGAAGGAACGCAGTTGCTGCCAAACACCCTGGAGAGCGCCTGGTGGACGCTGGAAACGCGCCCGGACATTGCCTTTGTCGCGTTTGGTGACGAACGCGGACCACGTACACCAATGCTGGAAGCGATTGCCAATTGCGTCGTGCTGCGAAACACCGCAGTTGTCGAAAGCGCAGCGAACAGTGATCGGCGCTGGCCCGGCATTGCGCCAATTTTCGGTGCGATGGAGCAGGGAAAACGCGGACATCTTATTCGCGAGCCGTTGGTGGTTCGTTCGGCAGCGATGAAAGAGACGGATGCCCCGGTTGTACGCGCAGTGGCGGAGTTACGTGCGAAAGGACTGTCGGACGCAGTGCTCGGCGATTCGGGGCACGACGCTCCTCCTCCGATGGAACCACTGCAGCAGTTGGATGAGCGCACCTCCCCCACGAGCAAGAGCGCGGTTCATTCGTTGCGCATTGTTGGTAAGGGAAAATATCGTGTGCTGGCGTTGTTGCAGGGCTTCCCGATGGGAGGGTACTCGGCGTTCAACGCCGATTTTTTGCCGCGGTTGGTGAGCGGCGGCCACAGCCTGACGGTTTGTACGACTGAGTTGTGGCGCAGTGAGTGGCGCCTGGAGAATGTGCGTTCCGCAACCCGTGATGTGGTGCATGCCGGTGGTGTGGTCGCACTTGAATCGATGCCACGATATATCAGTTACTTGATTGAGTCGCGCGGCATTGAGGTCGTGCTGGTCAGTCACACGATGGCGGGTTATCGCTTGTTGCCGTGGTTGCGTCGCCGGCATCCCGATACGGCGTTTGTCGACTACGTGCACACCGATTGGTTCGAGAAAAACATGTACGGAAGCTACGGCACGATGGCCGCGGCACACGCGGAGTGGCTGGACGCGCAGGTTGCCAGCAGTCAAACGCTCGCTCGGGAACTGGTGCGTCGCGGTTCGAATGCGGATACAATGCACGCCGTGACAATCAATTTGGATGTGACCGATTGGGACCCAGCACGTTTTCGCAGCGGCGAAGTGCGGAAGTCGCTGGGGTGCAGGAACGGGCAACCGCTGGTGTTGTTTGCAGGTCGTCTTTCGGAAGAGAAGCGTCCATTGTTGGCGGTCGAATGTTGGCGCGCGTTGATCGCTGCCGGAGTTGATGCACGATTTGCAGTGGCGGGCAATGGTCCGCTGCTTTCGCAAATGGTTGAAGCAGTCGAAACCGCGGGCCTTAAGGATCGGGTCGAATTCCTGGGCGAGCTTGATGGTGATATGCTGCGCTTTGTGTACAGCGCCGCCGACGTGTATCACGCGCCATCGGAAATCGAGGGCATTGCGCGTTCATTGTATGAAGCGATGGCGATGCAGTGTGTGCCGGTTGTTGCGGATGTTGGTG
>JBDUAX010000189.1:0-8408 GCA_040004455.1 Gemmatimonadaceae bacterium | reverse complement strand
TTCAGTTCCGGCTCGCCTTGCCATTCCCCCGCTCGGAACAATCCGCGTCTGCCGTCGATCCGCGTCCCGCTGTTCCCCCGCCCCCGGCAAAGCGCTATCGTTTCCCTATAGCAGGGCAACAAATACTCCTCCCGCGTCACGCCCACCGGTCCTCATACAAATGCAGTCACCCCGCCTGGTCCCATCGTTCGGCGCTCTCGCGCTGGCGATCTCCGCAGCCACCGCGCTCCACGCGCAGACACCCGCCATGCAATCCGCGCCGGGCAAAGGGCACCCAATTACCGTCACCGACATCAAGAACTGGAACTCAGTTCGCCAAAGCGCACTGTCGAACGACGGCAAATGGTTCGCCTACGCCCAGGGCCCCGCCGAAGGTGATCTCACTTTGATCATCCGAAGCACGGCGCAGAACGCCGTCGAACAGCGCATCAACGTTGGCACCACCGGCGGATCCGTTCAGATCTCGGGCGACTCCAAATGGCTTGGCTACGTCGTTACGCCACCCAAGGCGGCCGGCGGTAATGGCGGCGCCGGCGGCGGGCGCGGCGGTCGAGCTGGCGGGGGCGGTCGCGGCGGAAACGCAGGCGGCGCAGCACCGACCGACAGCGCAGCCGCTCCAGCACGCGATCAGACAAAATTTGTTTTGATGAACCTCGCGACCGGCGAGAAAAAAGAATTCCCCGGCATTCGTCGCTTCAGCTTCAACAGCGACGACACGCCAACGTGGATGGTGATGCAGAACGCGCCCGGCGGCGGCGGCGGTGGTGGCGGCGGCGGACGCGGATTACCCCCGGGCATTGCCGACCTCCTCGGCGGCGGCGGTGGTAGCTCAAGCGGCGGTGGTGCAGATCTGCTGCTGTACAACCTCGCAAGCGGCGAACGCCAGAACATGGGCCGCGTTGGACAGTACGATTTCAGTGAAGACGGCGATTGGCTTGTCTACACCATGGACAACACCGATCAAGTTGGAAACGCCGTGCAACTTCGCAACATGAAAACCGGCGCAATCAAAGCGCTTGAAAGCGACGACGTTGTGTATCGTCATCTCGCATGGGTCGATTCATCTCGCGCTGTTGCGGTCATGAAAGGAAAGATCCAGACGACTGGTACACGCGACACCGTGTTCTCACTTGAACTGTTTCGCGGCGTTTCAGGCAATGGCGCAGCGAGCATAGTGACATTTACTCCGGAAGGGCGCACAGACTTCCCGACGAACTACAAACTGGCGTCCGATCGCGCGCCGCGGTATTCCGTCGACATGTCGATGGTGTTCTTCGGCATTCGCGAAATGCCCAAGCGTGCGGCCGCTGGTCGCGGTGCGAATCCGCTGTTGGTTGCCGGCGCACCTGGAATGGGCGGCACAATCAATCAGACAGCCGCTGGTCGCGGCGCGAGTGGGACAGCCGCCGATTCCACGCCATCCCTCATTCTGTGGCATCCGAAAGACGAACGATTGCAATCACAGCAGATGGTGCAGGAAGCGCAAGATCGCGCGTTCAACTATCTCGTCGAGTATCGCATCAACGACAACAAGTTCATTCGGTTGACCGACGATTCGTTGCGCAACGTCATCGTTTCCGCGAACGACAAGTTTGCCTACGCAAATGACACGAAGCCGTACGCACAGCAAGCGGTATCGTCGGGGCGCAACTATTCCGACGTGTACACGATTGATCTCAAAACCGGCGCGCACAAACTGCTCTGGAAGAAGCGCATTGGCAGCATTGGACAAGCATCACCAGATGGCACGAAAGCATTGTTCTGGGGCGCAGATGGCAACTATTGGGTGCTCGATCTCGCAACGCATGACAGTGTGAACATCACCAAGCGGGTACCGACAACATTCGTGAACACGGAAGACGATCACAACAACATTCTTCCGCTTGCCATTCCCGCTCGCGGTTGGACGAAAGATGGAAGCGCCGTACTTCTTTCCGACAATTGGGACATTTGGAAGGTCCCGGCAAGCGCAACTGGCGTTGCAGTGAATCTCACTGGCGACGGCCGGATCAAACAAATTCGTTATCGCCAATTTTACGATTGGAGCGACGGGCCGCGTGCGGCTGTGGCCGGTGCGGGCGGTCGTGGTGGACGTGGCGGCGGCGGCGGCGCAGGCGGCGGTCGTGGCGGTGGGTCGAGTGACGGCATCGATATGTCGAAGCCGATGTTCATTTCCACGTACGGCGAATGGACGAAGAAAGAAGGTGTGTCGCGGGTTGACGCGGCCACACCAGGCGCCAAGCCCGTTCTGTTTGAAGATGCACGTTACGCGTTCACCAAAGCGCGCGATGCGGACAAGTTCGTGTACACGCGTCAGACATTTGTTGAGTATCCGAACTTCTGGGTTTCCGACGGCACGTTTAAAGGCGCGTATCAAATCAGCGACGTGAACCCGCAGATCAAGGATCTCGCGTGGTCGAGCGGTACGAAACTCATTGACTACAAGAGCGACAAGGGGGACAGGTTGCAGGCCGCGATGTATCTGCCGGCGAATTTCGATCCGACAAAGAAGTACCCGATGCTGGTCACGATTTACGAAAAGCGTTCACAGCAGAAAAACGGATTCGTGAATCCCAACGAAACCTCGGCTCCGAACGCGCGCATGTACACGAGCATGGGTTACATCGTGCTCGATCCGGACATCGTGTATAAGGTCAATGATCCGGGCATGTCGGCGGTGTGGTGCGTTGTGCCCGCGGTGAAAGCTGCCATTGCCGCCGGTAACGTCGACGCCGCAAACGTTGGTTTGTGGGGCCACTCGTGGGGCGGTTACGAAACAGCGTTCCTTGTAACACAAACGAACATCTTCAAGTCCGCAATTGCTGGTGCAGCACTCACCGATATGGTCAGTATGTACAGCAGCATCTACTGGAATTCCGGCGGCACGAATCAGGCGATTTTCGAAAGCAGCCAGGGCCGCTTCAAGGGTTCATTCACCGACAATTACGAAGCGTACATTCGCAATTCGCCGGCGTTCAACGCGAAGAAGCAAACGACTCCGCTCATCCTGTTGCATAACGACAAAGACGGCGCGGTGGATTTTAATCAGGGCATTACCCACTTCAACACGCTGCGGCAGTTGAACAAGGATGTCATCCTGCTTGAATACGTTGGAGAAAATCACGGGCTCTCACGCCCAGTAAACCAGAAAGACTATGCAGTTCGCATGGGCGAGTGGTTCGGGCACTATCTCAAGGGCGAGCCTGCACCCGACTGGATGAAGAACGGAATTCCGCGTTTGCAAATGGCTGATCATCTCGCCAGCCGCAAGGACTCCACTGGTGCCGCCGGTCGTGTAATCGTTCCGTAGGTCATTCGAATCACGTCAGTCTCGCTCTAGCGCAACAACAAAAAAAGGAACGCGGATCAAACGGATTACGCAGATTGTCCATCGCCACTAAGGACTAATCCGTGTGATCCGTAAGATCCGCGTTTCGCTTTTGCGTAACTGGTTTCCGCCACTAACCTCAGGCAGCGCACCGATCAATCCGCGCGAATCGCCGTAAGCGGATCCACCTTCATCGCCCGTCGCGCCGGCAACCACGAAGCGACGATGGTCATTGCGCCGAGCACCAGGGGAACGACGATTAAAGTCGGTGCGTCGAATGCCGTGACACCGAACAACAACGACTTCACAAACTGCCCAAGTAGCAACGCCGAACCGACTCCAACAACAACGCCAATCAACGCCAGCTTCCCACCTTGACGTACCACCATTGCGAGAATTGTCGACGGCGCTGCACCCAACGCGAGTCGCACGCCAATCTCACGCTGACGTTGCGCAACTGAGTACGCCATCACGCCGTAAACGCCGAGTACTGCGAGTAAAAGCGCGGCCGTCGCGAATATCGCCACGAGCATTGTGTACAAACGCGGCAACGCAACCGCAGTTCCAAGCCGCACCTCAATTGGTTCGAGCGTCGGCGCGGGGATAAGCGCATCAACCTCATGCAGCGTGCTTCGGAACGCATCATTCGCCGCGGCAAGTGAATGGGAAGGTTCGATGATCAGCGTTACACCTCGCGCTGGAAACTGCGCGATCGGCAGAAACATCTCGTTCTTGAATGGTTGGTTCGGGCCATCCTGCCTTCCCGACGCAACAATTCCAATGACGGTGAGTTTTCGCGCGTTTGCTTCAGGGCCGGTAGCCAGTTGACGACCAACCGCATTCGTTCCCGGAAAATATCGGCGCGCCGATTCCTGATTGATTACGGCAACCAATGCGCCACTGTCTTTGTCGGCAGCAGTAATGTTGCGACCAGCTATCAACCGCATGTGCATTTGCGATAGATAGCCGGGGCTTACCGAGCGAATCCACATTGACGGCGGCAAGTCAGTGCGCGGCGGTTCGCCAACGGGAATCGCCGTCACATCCTGATCACCCGGATTGAGCGGAGGAAGATCCGTGATCTCAACCGACTTGAATGCCGGATTCGCGCGTAACTTGCCGGTCAATTCTTCGAGCGCAAGAATTGCGCGCGGCGCGTCGGGATATCGACCGCGAGGAAAGAAGACTGGCGCCAATGCAACCCCGCTGCTTCGAAATCCGAGGTCCACCTGTTGCAGCATCAGAAAGCTGCGCAGAAACAATCCGGCCCCAACTAACAACACGACCGCCAACGACAATTGTGCAACCACCAAACTGCTGCGCAGCGCACCGCCGCGGCGTCCGGTTTCACGAGTGCCACTTCGCAATGCGCCCATCAAGTTGGAACGAACAGCTTGTATTGCAGGGAGCAGTCCAAACAGCAACGCGGCAAACAGCGTGATCGCCCCAGCGAAGATCAACACCGGCGCATCTATCCGAATTTCCTGCACTTGTCGAATGGACTGTGGCACCATGGTCGCCATCACCCGGCTACCGACAACGCCTAACGCAATTCCGATTGCGCCACCCATCAGCGCCAGCATGAGATTTTCCGTCAACAGCTGTCGAATCATCCGCCCTCGGCCCGCACCGAGTGCGGCACGGACTCCCAGTTCGCGCGTGCGTGCTGCGCCGCGTACAAGCAACAAGTTCGCGAGATTCACGCAACCAATGAGCAACACGAGCAACACTGCGACCGACAATGCGAACAGCGCAGACTTGCTCTGTCCCACCAGCTGCTCGTGCAGCGGAACGAGCCACGCGCCGACCTTCGCATTGCTCTGTGGGTAATCGCGCGCCTCTTGAGCCGCGAGTCGCGAAATGTCCGCACGCGCTGCGTCAATCGACACACCCGCTTTCATTCGTCCAATGACTTTGTACGTGAAACAGTTTCGGTCGCACGGTGCGTTGGCCGGCCGACGAATTGCACGGAAGATATCCGGGGCGGTGGGAAGCGGCGCGCGAAAACTCGCCGGCAACACACCAACTACGGTCCACGGTGTTCCGCTTAAAGTGAGTTGTTTGCCAAGTATCGTGGAATCGGAACCAAATCGTCGCTTCCAAAATGCATTGCTGATTATTGCAACTGGCTCTGCTCCCGCGTCATCGTCGGCCGTGGCAAGCAAACGTCCGATCGCTGGCCTTGCGTTCAGCATGGCAAACATGTTTCCCGAAACGGAAAGACCCGACAATGATTCCGGATCGCCGTTCCCCGTCATGTCCGGACCCCAACCCTGATACGCCGCCATTGCAACAAACGTCTTGTTGTTGTCGCGCCAATCGAAGAAGTCAGGTGGATTCAGCCATTCAGGTTCGGCGCGACCCAGCGCGCGATGATCGGTCCACAGCTGCACAAGTTGCTCCGCATTCGCGTAGGGGAGTGGACGCAACAATATCGATCGCACCACGCTGAAAATTGCGGTGTTCGCGCCAATGCCGACACCAAGTGTGAGCAATGCAACGATCGTGAATGCCCGTGCACGCCGGAGCGATCGCAAACCAATTAATGCGTCCTGCTTGAGTTCTGCGAACCAATCTCGCCGCTGCCGTTCGCGCACCGTAGTTTCGCGCAAGGCGCTCACTTCGTGTTCAATCGCGTTTCGATCGCCGAATGCTTCGAGTGCTGCTCTGCGCGCGTCTTCCGCGTTCATCCCCAACGCTTCGAATTCCTTCGTGCGCAACTCAAGATGTAGTTCGATTTCGCGATTTACGTCTTTCAACGCGCCGTCAACTCCGGCGCTCAGATGAAATGTCTTTTTCATGGTTATGGCCTCGCAGCGGAAAGAGCGGTGGCCATCACTCGTGCGTAACTCTGCCAGCGCACCAGCTCATTCTTGAGATGCTTCCTACCTTCAGCGGTCAGTCTGTAAAACTTCGCTTCACGATTGGTGTCGGTCATTCCCCACTCCTCATCGAGAAAGCCTTTGCGCTCAAGGCGATGCAAGGCGGGGTACAGCGCGCCTTCCTGAATGGCGAGTTCTTCGCTCGTACTCTGTCGTATCCATCGGCCGACTGCATAACCATGCATTGGCCCCCAGGTGAGTGATTTCATAATGATGAGATCGAGCGAGCCCGTGTAGAGGTCCGATCCGGCCATGGCAACTTCCCGGCGAAGGTGAAATGATTCTTTCGATACTTAAGTGACCTAGGGGTACGCCACAATGGGGTAGGGACGGCGCGATTGAGTTGTGGACGACCGGCATCCGTTTAATCCGCGTTTCGTTTTTGCTCTTTCCCAGTTTGGCTACGGTGACCCCCGTTATTGCGCTCCGCACAATTTCCACCAATTGTAGGGACTACTCCCCGCAGCATTCGCATCCGCTTCAATCCGTGTCCCCATGAAAGGCAACGCACTCGCCATCGCGAACAACGACATCGTCTATCTCTGGTGGTCGCTGCCCGTCAAAGTCAAAGATTGCCTCGGATTCTCCATTCACCGCTTGCAAGCCGGCAAACCAGCTACCGCGCTGCCCGCGTTCGTTGCGTTCGACGGCTTCACAACCGCACCCGGCAACGCGAACACCGACTTCTGGCCCATTCAGAGTTTTCAATGGAAGGATTTGTTTGTACCAGAAGAAACGGATGTGTCGTACGAAATTATCGCCATGACGGGAACGCCCGGAGATAAACTCACACCAATTCCCGGCGCGACACTCAAAACCAATCTCATTCGCGCAACCGACAAATTCGGCACACATCATGTCGTGTTCAATCGCGGCATTATCTCTACACAATCAATTTCGAAACAACTGCCGCACGGCGCGTCGGGAACGCCCAACAAGAATGAACTCATCAAGCACATCACCACAATTGGGGACAAAATTCGCGCGGGCCTTGCAGGTGAAGCGCTAACTGCGTTGCCAAACTTGCTGAAGCGCGCAGTTGCAGAAGGTGGCAAATGCTACGCTGCATTGTACGAACTCACCGATTCCGAATTGCTGAATGACCTGGAAGCCGCGAAAGGGCACGTCGAACTCATTCTGACGAACGCCGACGGCAGTAAGCCTGGCGTTACCGCCGCTGGCAAACCGACAACAGTCAAAGATTACGACGCAACCAACCGCGACTCCCGTGCGCGATTGCACTTGAGCCTGGGCGCCGACATTCACGATCGTTTGTTGTCGGCAGGCAGCTATATCGGTCATAATAAATTTGTTGTGTACGTGGACAAACACGGCACTCCGCAGGCCGTACTCACCGGCTCAACAAATTGGACGGCGACCGGTTTGTGTGCGCAAAGCAACAATGCACTGTTGCTGGAAAGCACAAAAATTGCCGCGCGCTATCTCGATTTCTGGAAGCGATTGCTGGCGGACGACGCCAAACAAGGCCCGCAATTGCGCACCGACAATCGTGTCGCTCCAACCGACATTTCTCTCGGCGGCAACCAGGGCACGTTGCGCGTGTGGTTCTCCCCCAACACCACGCAGAAGACAAAACCCGCCAACGCGGTCGCGCCCCTTGATATGGCGGAAGTGTTTCAGGCAATCAGTGATGCAAAATTGGGTGTGTTGTTTTTGTTGTTCAACTCGGGAGATCCGAGCATTGCATCACATCTTAAAGAAGTCGAAACCGCGAAGAAAGCGGCGAACCTCCCGTTCTATATTCGCGGTGCTATTTCTGACGCAACATCATCGCAGGAATTTGCGACGCGAGTTTACAAGGACTCGTTGCTCACGCAACCCAACACGGTGATCACGGGAATTGCCGGCGTGCCCGACGCATTTGGAGTGTGGCAAAAAGAACTCGCGCAACTGGGTTACGCAGTCATTCACGACAAAATCGTGGTCATCGACCCATTCACGTCGCACTCTACTGTTATCACCGGCAGCCACAACCTCGGCTACAAAGCGTCGTTCTCGAATGATGAAAATTTGTGCATCATCCGCGGCAACAGGCGGATTGCCGAAGCGTATGCGTCACATGTTCTGGATATTACGAATCATTATGCGTGGCGTTCGACGCTGGTCGCGCTGGTCAAGGCGGGGAAAGATCCGAGCCTCGCGTTTTCGAGTCTCAAGAAAGCCGACACGTGGCAGGA
>JBDUAX010000188.1:0-8414 GCA_040004455.1 Gemmatimonadaceae bacterium | reverse complement strand
TGATTTTGTCGGTCACGGTGCGCGTGTAAATCACCAGCTTGCCGTCTGGGGAAAGCGACGGCGCCGCCACGTCTTCCCAATCGAGATAGTCGGTCAGCGCGATGCGATCTTTGGCGGGCGTGCTGGCAGTCTGTGTGTGAGCCGGCAGCGGCGAAATCGTGAGTGCCGCGAGCGATACAAGCCACAAGACTCGATCGCGAGAAGTTCTGCGCATTGGGACCTCCGAACGTTGGGGCGGGGGGCGGGGGCCGGGCCGGGGCCGGGGCCGGAGCCGGGAGTGTTACGGTGGGCTATTGTGACGGGCAATCGCCTTGAACCTACGACACGCTGTGCCCAAGCGCGAGTATGCTTGAGCCTGTCGCTCTATCAGTTGGTCGTGCCATTGGTCCAGCCATTGGTCCAGCCGTTGGTCCAGTGTCGGTCGAATCGTTGGTCCGGTGTTGTTCGAGCCGTTGGCCGAGGTTCTCGCGGGAGCTCCTCCCTCGAACGCGCGTCTCGCTTTAAAGGCGAGTGTGCACGATGTAATCGGTGGGAATGGCCGTGCCGCCGTTCGCCCGCACCAACAGAGCGATTTGCCCGCGATGATACATGCCGTGTTGCGCCACATGCAGCAGGATGTCTTCGAGTGATGTGGTGTGTTCGGCACCGCTACTGTTGCGATACGTCACCATGCGTTGTCCGGCTTCACCGTTGGCATTTTCTGCTAACGTTTTGAACGCCGCGTGATTCTCTCGCGCAAGCGTGGCGCATTTTGCGAGCGACAATTTTGGCCAGATGGTGTGCGACGAGCGTCTTGCCTCAATTCGACACAGCCATTCATGCTCGGCGCCCAGTATGTGGGCGAAAAGATCGACGGCCTGTGACGGTGGCACTGTCATTTCGCGCAGTGAAGTGAGTGCGCGATCGTCCGCCCAGGCCATGTGATTGTAAAGGCGAATGAGTATTGGAATTTCGGCAGGCATAGTGAAACTGGCGTTTGATTTGAAAGTGATTGCTTGAAGCACTGCATTGAACCCGACTGTGCTGTCGTCTGATGTGGTACGCGCTGTGTTCGTTTTGCTGGTGTGTTGGTTAGTGCTTACCCGAGCGCAGCGTGAGAGTTGCGAGTCGAATCTCGCGCATGAAGTGCACCAATGCTGCAATGAGGCAGAGCATCGCGCCGATGAACAGCATTGCAATAACGGTGGATGCATCGCGCTCAAAAAACGTGCTCGTGAACAACACTGCCACCACTGTACAAACGAGCAGCGCGCTGGTGGTGCTTAAAGAAAGGGCGCGGTTTACGAGTCGCGCGCGCCGTGAAAGTGTCGCAATGTCGTCGCCCAGTGAACTTTTGTGTTCGCCGGTGAGATCAGGGAGAAACTCTTCCAGTTGTCGAGCGCGGTCGATGATGCGGCCAAGTCGAGTGGTGAGCACGTTTAGTAGCGCCGCGACCCCGGAGAAAAGAAAAACCGGCGCCAACGCCAGTTGAATGACGTGAGTAATTGATGGCGTGAACGTGTCGTTCGGCTGCTGTGGAATGAGCATGTTTCGATCTACCTGACGGTATCGGTTTAGGCAAATCAACATTGGTTGTATGCGGAACCCGTCCCCCAACCCGAACCTGCGAACCTGACCCCGAACCTGACCCCGAACCCGTCCCCAATCAATCCAAATCAATGAAAATTCCGCCCCTTTGCATATTCTTCGCCACTCTCAGCTTTGAGTGAGGCAAAACTGTGCGCGCGCAGGTTCACCACGCCCTGGACGACCTGCAAGACACCGCGAATGAGCAGCAATGGCGACGTGGAAATGAGTAGCGCATCGGCGTCAAAACGCCTGGGGGGAATGATGACGTTGAGCATCCCCGTTTCATCTTCCAGTGTAAGGAAAACGAAACCCTTGGCCGTTCCCGGGCGTTGGCGGCAAATCACCAGGCCAGCCGATGCGACGCGCTCGTTGTTACGCCCCATGTCGCGCAGGTTTTGCGCGGTGCGCACTTTGTTGAGTTTGAGAATCTCCCGCAAATGCTTCATGGGATGCGCGGTGAGCGACAAACCCGTCACGCGAAAATCCACTTCGGTGAGTTCAACCGGTTTGAGCGACGCGAGCCCCGTTGGCACCGGTGTCTCACGTTGCGGGGCGAGTGGTAATTCACCACGCGATGCCGCGAGCAACTCCCACAACGCCACTCGGCGACGCCGTTCGGGAGGTTCGCCTGGGAACATGCTGTCGAACGCGCCTGATTCGGCGAGTGCACGCAGCGCGCGTTTGTCGAGTGGTACGCGCTTGACGAAATCGTCGATGGATGTGAATACCCCGTCGTCCAACGCTTTTTCGAGCGCCACGCGTGCGGTTGAGCCAAGTCCGCGTACCAGTCGCACCCCTAATCGCACTGCGGGTTGTGATTTGGCTTTGTCGGTGGATGCATACGAAACATCGCGCGGTACTGGTTCGCCATTCTGCATTTCGGTGGCGGCGTTTTTCCATGACAGTTTGCCGTCTTTTGGAATAAGCGTGCGTCCGTCGGGCATTTCGATGGTGTGATCCCAACTCGATTTCGTGAAATCGATGGGGCGTACTTCGACGTCGTGACGCAACGCATCTTCAACAAGACTGCTCGGGGAATAGAATCCCATTGGTTGCGCATTCAAAATCGCGGCCGTGAATTCCGGCGCGTAGTAGTGACGTAAATAGGCGGACGCGTACACAATGAGTGCGAAACTCGCGGCATGACTCTCGGGGAAACCGTAGTCGGCAAACGCGTTGATCTGGTGATAAATCTGTTTGGCAATGGTGCGTTCAATGCCGTTCTTCTCCATGCCGTCGAGTAGTTTCTGCACAATGACGTTCATGCTTTCATGGCTTCGCTTGCGTGCCATGGCTCGGCGTAACTGATCGGCTTCCATCTTTGTAAATCCGGCCGCCGCGACGGCGACTTGCATGCCCTGTTCCTGAAACAGCGGCACGCCCATGGTGCGATGCAAAATGGGTTCAAGTTCGGGAATGAAATACGAGACTTCCTCCTCGCCTGCGCGACGACGCAAATACGGATGCACCATGTCCCCTTGAATCGGCCCTGGGCGAATGAGTGCAACTTCCACCACAAGATCGTAGAATTTGCGCGGCTTGAGACGCGGCAACGTGCTCATTTGCGCACGACTTTCAATTTGAAATACCCCAACGGTGTCGGCCGCGCACATCACGTCGTACACGGCCTGGTCGGTCATTTCGATTTGCCCAAGATCAATGCGGATGCCTCGCGTTTTCTGTATGTACGCCAAACAGTCCTGCAATACGGTCAGCATGCCCAATCCCAGCAAATCAATCTTGACGAGCTTCGCGCCGTCGAGATCATCCTTCTCCCATTGAATGACAGTGCGGTCGGGCATTGAGGCCGGCTCAATCGGCACGACTTCACCCAACGGCTGCGCCGTGAGAATGAATCCACCTGTGTGAATGCCACGATGACGCGGCAATCCGTGCAACCCCGACACTACTTCTGACAACATGCGCACGCGATGATCGTCGGGGTCGAGTCCTGCCTGGGAAAACAATTCGCGTCCGCTCAGAATTGGACGCGTGGCCGTTGTGGGGTCGCGACGTTCAGTATGTGAATTTTTATGCGTGTCGGCGGCATAACGGTCATTCCAATTGCGTTCGCCGGCATCACGCGCGGTTTCATGCGGCTTCGCCATGATGACTTCGTCAACTTCCGTACCGACTCGCAATGCATCGGCGGTCATTTTCGCACTGAAGCGATCGCTGAATGTGCTTAAAACATCCGACTGCTCGGTGGAAAAGCCCAGCACGCGTGCTGCATCACGCACGGCGCTCCGCCCGCGCCACGTAATGTGCTCACACACCATGGCCGCATGCGCGCGCCCGTACTTGTTGTATACATACTGCAGCACGCGCTCACGCTCGCGATGCGCAAAATCAATATCAATGTCAGGGTATTCTTTTCGATCACCGCTTAAAAAGCGCTCGAACAACAATGACATGCCAATGGGATCGACGGCCGTGATGTACAGGCAATAACATACCGCCGAATTCGCGGCCGACCCGCGCCCCTGGCAGAGAATTCCTTCGCGTCGGGAAAAATTCACAATGTCCAGTACGGTGAGAAAAAAACCGGCGAAACCCATAGCACCGATCATCTGCAACTCGTGATCGATCTGCTCACGATGCTTGCCCGTCATGCGATCCCCATACCGTTCAGCCGCGCCTTCGTACACGACCTTGCGCAGAAAATCTTCGGCGGTCATTCCATTTGGCACCTGATAGGCTTCCGGTAATGACGGTGCCAGATCATCCAGGCGAAACGTGCAGCGCTCTGCGATCATCAATGTTTCACGCACACCTTCTTCTGCGCCGTGCCACCGTTTGTAAATCAACTCCTCGGCCTTGAGCGCCCATTCCGCGTTGGGTCGCAGCCGAGTGCCCATTTCGTCGAGCGTGAGGTTGTTGCGTAATGAGCACAGCACATCGTGAATGAGGCGTTGATCGGGAGTGGCGTAATGCACGTTGTTCGTGACCACCCACGGCACGCCTAAACGATTCGCCAACGGCAGCAATTCATTCACAATGACGTGTTCTTCGTGCAGGCGGTGATCCCAGCATTCAATGGCCAAATGTTCACCAAACACATCACGCAGTGCGCACGCGGCCAGCCACGCGTCGTCGTGTTTGCCGGCTTTCAGCAAACGGGGAATCCAACCGCGCGGACAACCGGTTAACGCGGTCAATCCTTTCGCGCGTTCGGCCACTAATGCATACGGCACCGACGGCTTACCGCGATCGCTGTTCATGCGCGCGTGTGTGATAAGCTGCGACAGGTTGTGATAGCCAGCGCGCGTTTCTGCGAGCATCGTTAAGTGCGTGCGTCGCGTTGGTGCGCCAACAGTGTGCAGTTCGCGCACATCAATCGGCACTTCGACCGTGAGCTCAGCGCCAATAATTGCGTCCACACAGCGCGTAAGTCCCGCACCGGCAAATCGAACCACGCCACCCAATTCGTCGTGATCGGTAATGGCCAGGGCAGGGTAGCCCAATGCCGCCGCGCGTGTAACTAACGCTTCGGGTGTTGACGCACCATCGAGCAACGAAAACGCGGAATGGCAATGCAATTCCACATATTGTGCCTGACGCGACGACTTCTTCGACGCGATATCGGCTTCAACATCAACGGGTGTCGGTAAATCGGGGGAATCGGCGTAAACGTCAATCATACCACCCCTGCAAAAACCAACCGGTGGTATCGCGATACAACAGAAAATCCCCTTCGCTTTCAACCGTGCAGCGCCAGTAGTCGCGTGCAAACGAATTTTCGCGCCACCAATCGCCGCTTAAACGTTCGGGGCCATGCACGGCGGAGAAACGCAGCACGCGTCCGCGCCAACTCGCGGTTTCGGGAGTGCCGGTTTTTGCGTACACCACAACGCGTTCTGCCTTTTCGAGCAGACGCAATGCTGCGCTTGAGAGATCGGCGGGAACCGCTTGTGGCGGTTTGCCCCAGGCGTTCCTTGAGTCGGGTGAGGAAGTATTTACTGAACTTTCTGTTGAAATATGTTGGAGCGTATTGCCGGAGTGTTTCGTCGAATTGAGCTGATTCGCAGAAGCGTTCGCGGCAATATTCACAACACCATTTTCACTGTTTTTGTTGTCGTCGGAATCGCTATTCGTGTTACGCGTTGACGGAATAATGTTGCGGGTTTTGCTGACATCATGCATCGACCCCAGTTCCGCCAAACGCAGCGCATCCGCCGGCTCCCATTGCCCCGCCAACTCCGGACGATGCGCATTACCAAACTTCGGATGCACCACGACATCGTTTTTTCCATCGCTATCGAGCGCCGCGCGCAATCGCACAAACACGGCGTCAACCGTAGCGGCGGCGTCGCGCCACGACGGCACGAGCAAATCACCTTGATCGGCCGTGAGTGGTGCGGTGGCGGGAATCGTCACAGTCACAGCAAACACCGGTGCTTCGAGCGTCCACTTCTCAAGCAACGCACGACACTGATCGAACAATGGTGCCACGCGCGCGAGTGGACGTGCGGGGCGAATCTCTCGCGTAATGGTGTGCTGCGGTCGAGCATCGAGTGACAGCGTAATCGCAACCGACGCGGCCGCACGGCCATCGTGCAACAACTGTTGCACGAGGCGGTTGAGCGCTGAGCGAATGAGAAACAAAAGCGGCGCCATGTTGTCCGTCGCACTCGCGAGTTCGGCACTCGCAACGCGCGCAATTTCCGTGCGCACCAATCCCGGACGTCGCGGATCATCACCGTGTGCCAATCGCCATGCGCTGATGCCATCGGCGCCCCAACGACGCTCAACGTCACCCGCGTTGAGCTCCGCAAGCGATCCAATCGTACGCAATCCCAATGCCTGTAACGCTTCGCGCGCCTCCTCCGTCATCGGCAGTAATCCCAACGGCGCGGGCGCGAGATATTTTGCACATTCGCCAACGGGTACGATAGTCAATGCATCCTCGAGTGTGTTTTTCTTTGCACGTAGCGGCGCCCACGTAGCGGCACGCGCCGCCACGCACGAATCGGCAATGGCCACGCGTGAATCGGGATGCCACGCGCGCGCAATGCGCAGCAACTGTTCACCCAACGCATACTCACCACCAACGTTGTCGAATCCCGACGCACCAACCCACCATGTGCCAGGCGCACCAGGCGCTGATGTCACCTGTGGACTGCCTTGCAACAGTTGCCCCGTCATGGCCATCACCGCATCGGTAATGGCGCGATCATCCCATTCGCGCACATCGAGGTTCGCGCAATACACGCGCGCTTCGGGCACGCTCATACCGGCGCGTACGCCAAGCTTGCCGGCAACTGACGATACCACGCGAATGTTTTCACCCACCGCCAGGGCGCGTGGGAAGCTGTCCCAATGAGACGGGAGCGGCACCGGATGCGCGTTCGCTGCCGCCATTATTGGTGCGCTCGGCATAACGTCGGAGTTCGCGTCGTGATTCGCGCTTCGATGCGTGTCGTTCGTTGCGCTCGATGTCTTGCCGTTCCTTGCGGTCGCGTTCGCGGGTGTGGAGAAGCTTTCGCGCTTCTCCGCGACGCGTCGAGCGACCGTATCCCGATTCGGCCATGCGCGGTCGGCCACGTCCTTTCCAGGGTTCACTGGAGCGTTTGCGTTTGATGTCGGTGTTATTGGCATCATCATTGGCAACATCAATTGTGTGCTGTCGAATGATGTTGGTGTATTCGCCCGCTGATCCGGCCGATCCGGCTGATTGTTTGCCGAGGGGTTCTCCTGATTGCGCGCGAACGGATTCACGTGATTGAATGGATTGCTCCGTTTGATCATGACCTTGTTCGACTCCGACGGCAGCACGCGTTCTTCGCGCCACCCCGCGCCGATCGGGAATCTCGGTATCCGCACACACGCGACGCGCCACAACGATTGCACAAGTCACCTCTACGGTTCGATACAGCCCACCTTTTTCCACGAGCACCGAGTAACTCCGCTTTTGTACGACCGGTTGGGTATGACAGACCTGACCGGCCAGCACCGATGTTTTCGCATTGATGTTCTTCGTCGTGTTCTTATTCGTGTTCTTATTCGTGTTCACGTTCGTGTTCACGTTCGTGCTCATCGTCGTCATCACACTCATTGTCAGCGAACGAAGTGCTTGCACTTTTGTTTGCAATGCTGTTGGCAATGCTGTTGGCAATGCTGTTTGTGTCATTGATTGAATCCTTGATTGCACGATTACACGCGCTGACAATTTTATCTGCGTTTTCATTTGCTGTGCTTTCACTTGCAATCGCACGGCACCACCCAAACGGCTGCCCTGCGTGCCTTCGCGCAACACAACAAACGCCGCATCGCGCTCACGTGCGAGTTGCGACAAGCGCACACCAACCACGCGCGACAGCACCGGCGCGCCATCCATGACGACCAATGCGAACACACCACTTCTGAGCAGCAAATCCGCGCACCACGCGCCCCGTGTGTGATCGTGCGGACGCACGACAATCAATCGTTCCCCCAATCCCGCGAGTTCCTGCGGCGCAAGTGTACGAGTCGCATCAATCCAGGCCACCCAACCCCCCTCGGCCAGCACTCGCGCGACGAGTTGTCGCACCAGCGATGTTTTGCCGGCGCCCAGTGTGCCGACGACTTCGGTGACGCGCCCGCGTGGTACGCCGCCCCCTAACGCGACATCGAGTTCAGGAACACCAATGGGCCACGCTGGGCCGGCACCGCGCCCACCAGCGACAATCGTTGCGACTTCGGCGCGGAGGGTGGCGAGATCGGTTGGTGCGTCGTGGTGCTCATCGCGAGGGCTGCGATTACGTGCGGCTGATTGGCCCCCCGCCCCCCCGCCCCCGCCCCCGCCCCCGCCCCGCGTTCCTGCCAGATACTCAGCCACCTCAAGCTCCTCGTCGGTCTGCTCCCCC
>JBDUAX010000187.1:0-8432 GCA_040004455.1 Gemmatimonadaceae bacterium | reverse complement strand
CGCGGATTGTCGCGGGTTGGCACGGGTTGGCACGCGTCGTCGACGGTTTGGGGGAAAAGCGTACTGCGAGACGCGGATCTGGCGGATCACGCGGATTGCGCTGAGTGGAGGGCAGGGAAAGGCGGGCATTCGGTGGCGTATTCATTTTGAGGGTGAACTGCAAGGCCGTTGCAGTTGCTTCTTCAGTCGCCGTTCTGGTTTCCCTTACAATTTCCGATACGCTCCCCACTCGCCATCCCGCTCGTGACCCCGGTCGTGAAGGTCCTGCGTTCGGTGCATATTCCACAGCGCATGGCCCCCTCCGAACTCCCGAGCATAACTGAACTTCTTGCCAAAGCGCAGTCGGGCGACCCCGACGCTGGCGAGGCACTGGCGCGCGCCGTTAACGGCGAACTGCGAGCGCTGGCAGCGACATACCTCTCGCGTGAGCGTGGTGATCACACGCTGCAGCCCACCGCACTCGTTAACGAGGCCTATCTGCGGTTACTGGGGCAAACGAGTGTCAGCTGGAAAAATCGCGCACATTTTTTTGGAATCGCAGCGGGAATCATGCGCCGCATTCTTGTCGATCACGCGCGCCGAACCCACGCCGCGCGCCGCGACCGTGACAACGCCATTACGCTTGACGACAGCTTGGGCATTGAGGCCCACGGCGTAGGCGACATTCTGGGAGTTCACGAGGCGCTCGATCGGCTCACCGTATTCGACCCGCGCCAGGCCCGCATTGTCGAACTCAAATTCTTTGCCGGACTCTCTCTGGACGAGATTGCAGAGGTGCTGGAAGTCTCCTCGGCCACCGTTTCCCGGGAGTGGGCGATGGCGCGTGCCTGGCTGGAGCAGGAATTGTCGAACAATTGATGTTTTTGGCCCGCGAATTACGCGTGTACTGCGTGAGCCTCCATTCCACTTTCCCGGGCGCGTGTCTTGGCCGCTGAAATTCCGACCCCCGCTATCAATGCTGATGATTGGGTGCAAATCAAATCTCTTTGGTTTGCGGTACAGGACGCGACCCCGGAATCACGTGGCGCGCTGCTGAACGACGCGAGCGTTCCCGACAACATCCGGTTTCACGTTTCGCGAATGATGGACGCCGCCGAACGCGTGGGCGAGCGCTTCGAACAACCCGCGATGATCTCACTCGGCCTCGTCTCAACGGTCGAATCGCCGCGTCCGACGTTAATTGGGCAGCGCCTTGGCCCGTACGAAGTTGTGCGTCGCGTTGGTGTTGGTGGAATGGGCGCAGTGTACGAAGCCGTTCGTGCTGATGATGTGTATCGCAATCGCGTTGCGATCAAAACCATTTGGCGCGGCGCCGACAGTGATGTGTTGTTGCAGCGTTTCAAATCAGAGCGACAAATTCTGGCGAGTTTGCAACATCCGAATATCGCGGGATTGATTGACGGCGGCGCATCAATAGAAGGAATGCCGTGGCTGGCAATGGAGTATGTGGATGGGGTGGCGATTGATCGCTATTGCAACGAGCGCATGTTGGGGCTTGCGGCACGCATCGACTTGTTTCGACAGATTTGTTCGGCCGTGCAATATGCGCATTCGCGATTGGTCATTCATCGCGATCTGAAACCCAACAACGTGCTGGTTACTGAAGACGGCACGGTAAAGTTGCTCGACTTCGGTGTTTCGAAATTGCTTGATGATGTGGGTGAGGGCACGCTCACTGGAGCCGGGCTCTCTCCGTTCACCGCCGCGTACGCGGCTCCCGAGCAGGCTGACGGTCACGCCATTTCGACTACGACGGATGTGTACGCGCTGGGTGCGCTGCTTGTCACGTTGCTGGCCGGTGAGCCGCCAATCAATCTCGACAATCTTGGTTCACTTGCGCGGTTGGATGCAGTGCGACAAGCCACTCCGCGGTTGCCGAGTGCAATTGTGCGTGACGTTGCACCCGCTGGCGAAGACCGAATTCCAGTGGCGCTGATGCGTTGCTTTACGTCGCGCAAAGCATTGCAAAACGCACTGAGCGGCGAACTGGATGCCATCACGGCCATGGCGTTGCGACGCGAACCCGAACGTCGCTATGCGAGCGCGCAAGCATTGTCGGAAGACTTGCGTCGCTATCTCAAGCGCGAACGAGTGTTGGCACGCCCCGATACGTTGTCGTATCGCATTTGGAGTTCCTTGCGCCGACAACGCGCATTGGCAATCGGAAGTGCAGCGGCGCTGCTGATGGTGGTTGGTGGCAGCGTGTTCGCATTGCAGCAAGCCCGCGCAATTCGTGCGGAGGCCGAGCGGTCGGAACGTGTTGGTGCGTTCATGGCGGGCATGGTGATCGGGCCAAATTCAGCGGGCAATGATCCGGCAATTCGCATTGGTCCGCAGGGAACTGTAGCCGAGCTGCTTGATAGCACCATGAAGCGTGTTCCCACGGAATTCGCGAACGATGCGCGCACACGCGCCCGATTGTACACCGCCATTGGCGTGAACTACGTGGGGCAGGGGCGTTTTCGCGCAGCGCGTTCCGCTCTCGACTCTGCTGCAACGTTGGCGCGCGTGGAGTACGGCGAAAACAGTGTTCCGTTCGCGCGCGCGATGCTGGAGTTGGCAACGGTGCGACTGGCGATTGACGGTAGCGATCCTGCCGACAGCGTGATGCGCATTGTGTCGCGAACACTCGAGGGATCGACGATTGACACGGGCTCGATTCGTGATAGCCGGTTGATGACGATTGCTGAAATTGAATTGACGCGCGGAAACGTCCGACTGGCCGATTCGCTTGCGACTGTCGTGCGCGATGCTTCACTGCATCGCAACGCACCGACCATGGCGCGCGCGCGGGCCGAACTTGTGTTGGCGGCGACAAGTTCCTGGTTGCGTCGTGATCCGCGTGAGTATGTGCGTCGTTGCAGGGCGCTGATTGAGTTGACCGATTCATTGTCCGCGCAACTCTCCACGCAACGGGCGTTTGCTGCGAACTGCATGGTGCGTGGTTTATTGCTGTTGGGCAGACTTGCCGAAGCCGACACAGTCATGCAGCAAAATATGCCGATATTCGAACAGAGTTTTGGCAAAGTGCCGCTGTTCGCGGCAAAGCTGATGTCTGGGCGCGCGTTAATTTCGGCAGCGCGTGGAGACTCGGCCGATCGTCACGCAAAAGTAGCAGAAGCGTGGAACCTGATGAGCACCCTGCAGGACATTCCGCTTGATGATCGCCTGGTGCTGGGTCAGTCCTACATCGATGACGCGTGGTCGCGCAACGCGAGTGATGACGCCTTGCTTGTGGCGACGCATCTCGCGGAGCAACTCGCAAAAAAGAATTTGCCGGTCCACTCCGTATTTGCGCAGTTGTATTTGGGAATCGCGCATCAACAGAAGGGCAATTGGGCCGACGCGGAACGCGCGTTGCGTGATGGTATTGCGATGTTGCCGCCTTCTGGTGATTTGAATTCAATGTTGACGCGTTTGCGGCGTCCGCTGGCGGATGTCGTGGCGAAGCAGGGGCGCATGCGCGAGGCCGATAGTCTGCGCGCGCTCGATGCGCCGAGTGCTTCGGTGCCGCGTTGTACGCCTGGTGGTGATTGGCGGGGATGTTGATGGCGTTGTTTGAGCGTCGTTGAGGTCGTACGCGGGGTAGGCCCGTCTTTACTGCGAGACGCGGATCTGACGGATCACGTGGATAGCTCCGAGTTGCGACGGACCCCTTCGCGATCGTCGAAATTTCATTTTTTGTCTTAGTGAACCTGGCATTCCTTGAAATCATCGCCGGTCCGCAGTTTCTAAAAAAACGCGCTCTCATTTGCGCTGTGGATTCCCAATTCGTGCCGAGCCAATCCGCGTGATCCCTAAGATCCGCGTTTCGCTGTTCAGAAGAACCAGGCCCCACTCCAATCTCCACTCAGCACGCCGATCCTTCCGCGTTTTCGGCCGCCCCTTGACAGGCAACCAAATGGTTGCATATTAAACCCATGATCGACGACCTCGATTCTGTGTTCAAAGCCCTCGCCGACCCCACGCGTCGCCAACTGCTCGACCGGCTACACGTCGACAACGGCCAGACACTCGGCGAACTCTGCACGCAGATGAACATGTCGCGCCAAGCGATCAGCAAGCACCTCTCGCTGCTCGAAGAAGCGAACGTGGTGGTGATCGTGTGGAGAGGGCGCGAGAAGCTGCACTACCTGAATCCCGTGCCAATCGAAGCCATTGTGGACCGATGGATTGGCAAATACGAGCGTACGCGCATCAAGGCGCTGCGCGAACTCAAGCACGCACTCGAGGAGAACGACGATGAGTAACACAGCGAACAGCACTGGCGTCAGCACCAATAGCAACATGCCCAACGCGGAATCAAAGCCGGAATTCGTGTACGTCACCTACATCAAATCGACTGCGGAGAAGGTGTGGAACGCACTAACTGACGGAAGCATCACGCAACAATATTGGTCAAATCACAACAACGCCTCCGATTGGCAGGTGGGCTCAACGTGGCAGCATCAGGATGCGGGCGACAGTTCAATTGTTGATGTTGCGGGCAAGGTGCTTGAGAGCAACAAACCGCATCGCTTGGTCATCTCGTGGTCGAATCCGAAATTCCTTGGTGATCCTGCAAAAACATCGCGTTGCGCATTTGACGTTGTTGAAGACAACGGGCTCGTACGCCTCACAGTGACGCACGATCAACTTGCAGGGCAGGAAGGTACGCTCAAGGGGATCAGTGGTGGCTGGCCGATGGTGCTTTCAAGTCTCAAATCGTTGTTGGAGTCGGGTGAGCCGTTGGCCACAATCATGGAGCGTCGCGACGGGAAGTGGGCGACGGTGCGTTTCGCGTAACGCGGGTTTTCGATTGCGTAATTCAATACGCGCTCCTCGTAATTTCGGGGAGCGCGGTCTGTTGGCGCATCCGAAGGACGGGAACGGCGAACGGCGAACGGCGAACGGCGAACGGCGAACGGCGAACTGCAACAGCGAAACGCGGATCTTACGGATCACGCGGATTGATTCATAAGACGGGAGAGTACGAAGCGTTCGAATGTTGGTTTGGGCCCAAAATTCAAGACAAGGCCGACCTCCATACTTGTCGATTTTAGATAGTTTGCCAATTGCAGAACGTGGTTGTGGTGAATTGCCGAACCTGTTTTTACTTCGACAACAATTGTGTTGTCAATAATCAGGTCGGCGCGAAAATCGCCAACGTTTCGTCCTTTATAAATAACCGAGAGCAGGACCTCTTCTTCACACGGAATTCCTGTATCGGTCAATTCGTAGTAGAGCGCCCGTCGATAGACCGATTCAAGATGACCGTATCTCAACGTGTTATAGACTTCAAAGAACGCGCCAATTATCTGTCTGGTTTTTTCTTTCCAAATGAGTTCTTCCCCTGGCCGCACAAAAACCTGCCCGTGTTGAGATCCAGATCCGCGTGATCCGTAAGATCCGCGTCTCGCTGTTAAAAGACCCCACCACCTCACTGCGGCCCGTACCAACTACACGCCGGCCTTCCCGCCAACGTTCGCCCACAACGCCCGCTCCAGCATCACCGGCGTCCACTCCCCACCAAGCCCCTCGGCACGCTCACGCAAAGCAGCCGCGTACTTCGCGTAAAACCCCAACGTCCACGCCACCTTGCCGAGCGTTGGTATTTGCGCCGCCACGAGCTCGTCGAAAAACGGATACAGTTGCGGAGCAAACGCCGCGACAATTGCCGATGCCGTTGCCGGCCCGACGCCGTCGAGTGTTGCGAGTGTGGAAATCGGTGCCGTCGCATGCGGAATTTTCGCGAGCGCATCGCCACTGACTGTTTTCACATTGTCTGCGTCATTGCTTTTCACCAACACCAGATTCGGCGCGCGCCACACACCACGCGCCATTTTCCATTCCGTCGCGCGAATGAGTTCCGCGTGTGTTACGTGCGGATGCTTGCGTGCGCTGATGAGGGCAGGGAGTTCGTCGCGATACCATGTGTCGAGTTCGGCGAGCTTCTGCACACCTTGTGCAGCAACGACGTGTTCGTAGCGACCGAGCGCATCGTTCCACTCGTCGGTGGTGTTGGAACTCCAGAGAGTCTTCATGCACGACAGTATACGTCGTGACTCGTCGTATCACGAACTTCGCGCTCTATTCCGCGCTTTGTTCCGTGCTCTTTTCCGCGCTCCGTTCCGCGTGCTACTCCGTGCTCCGTTCCGCACTCTACTCCGCGCGCAGCGCCCGCGCCGGATCTTCACGCGACGCGCGCAACCCCGGTGCGAAACACGCCGTGCCCGCCACCGCCAACACTACAACGAGCACGCTCCCCATAGTCGCGGCATCCCACGCCGTTACGCCGTAGAGAAACGAGTTGAGCGATTTTCCGGCCAGCAACGTGCCCACAACGCCAAGCACAAATCCTGCGGCCGCCAGTACGAGTCCTTCGCGCACCACCAACCACAGCACCGAACCGGGATTCGCGCCCAGTGCAATGCGCACGGACATTTCGCGACGGCGGTTGGCCACGGAGAAAGTCAGGATTCCATAAATTCCAACAGCCGCCAACGTAAGTGCGAGCACCGCAAACACCCCGAGCAGCATGCGCATTAATCGCGGTGGATCAATCGAACTGGCAAGCACTTGCTCCATGGGTTTCAGGTCACCAACCGCCAATGTGCGGTCAAGGCGTCGCACTTCATCGCGCAACACGCTGCCCAACTGTGCGACGTCACCGTGTCCGCGCATAACGACATGCAGCGTGCGATACGGAAACTGTCGCGTGGTGAAATAGATGGCGGGTTCCGTCGCTTCGCGCAGCGATGTGTTTCTGATATCAGCAACAATGCCGACAATTTCGTGCAGAGGGTCTTTCGTAATGCGTGCGCCCAACGGACCAATATTCGTAACCGTGGTGGAAATGCTTTTGCCGACCGCATCACCCGCCGGGAATTGGCGTTTGGCGAACGACTCATTCACCACGACCACTGGCACACTCTTGTCGTCGTCGGTGCGCGCGAACGTGCGCCCCTTCAACATCGTCGCATGCAACGTTGCGAAATACCCCTCATCCACCGAATGAAATTGCGCTTTTGGTGATTCTTCTCCAGCGGCGGGGGGAACACCTGGAATGGTGTACGCCAAACGATACGCAACTTCCAACGGCAGATAGTAGCCCGCTCCAGCCGACGTTATTTCAGGACGCGCGCGCAATGCGGTGAGTAGCTGATCATAGAATGTGATGACCTTGGAATAGTTCTCGTAGTTTGCGCCGGACAGTTGCACATCCCCCGAAATGGATCCCCTGGCATCAACACCAATGTTTTCGTTCAGCAACCCCGACACGCTACGCACAACCAGACTTGCACCCGACAACAACATCACCGCCAACGCCACCTCGGCGACGACAAGAAAACTTCGCGTGCGACGTGAGCGCACACCGGCACCGCGAGATCCCTCGCGCAGCGCATCAATGGGATCGGCCTTTGACAGCGACAGTGCCGGAACGAGTCCAAAACTGACCGCTGTCAACACCGTGGCCAGCGCGCAGAACAGCAACACTCCGCCGTTCACGCCAATGTCGCTTGAACGCGGTATGTCGATTGGCGACCAGGCGAGCAGGGCGCGCACCCCCACCACTGCAATTACCAATCCCAGCAGCGTTCCCACAATTGACAGTATGATGCTTTCCGTAAGCAGCAGTCGCACAATGCGCATGCGGTCCGCACCAATCGCCGAACGCAACGCAACCTCTCGGCGACGCGTTGCGCCGCGTGCGAGTAGCAGGTTTGCAACGTTTATGCACGCGATGACCAACAACAGCAGCGATGCGCCGAGTAGTGCGAAAAGCGCCGGGCGAAAGGTGCCGGAGAGTTCTCGGTCAAGCGGTATCACGCGCGCGCTCCACCCAAGATTCGTGGCAGCGAAGGAAGCAGCGAGTCGCCCTGTGAGTGCCGAGAGTTCGTTGTTGGCGCGCGCTTCCGTTACGCCGGGCGCGAGGCGTGCAAGGCCTTCCCAGAAGTGTGCGGTGCGACTGTGTTGCGACATCGTCCACGACAGTCCCGCCCACACATCAATGTTTGCGGGAAAGTTGAAATCCGCCGGCATCACGCCAACAATCGTGTAGGAGTCGCCGTTCAGGCGAATCTGTTTTCCGATCGCGGCAGCGCTTCCGCCAAAGTTGCTGCGCCACAATCGATCACTGATGATCACCTGATGTGTTGGCACGCGCAGCAGCGAATCACCGTCAAAGGTGTGACCGATGGCGGGGGTGACACCCAGCGTGGTGAAGAAGTTCGATGTCGCTTCGATTGAGCGAACGCGAGTCGGTTCGCTGCCGCTGTTGTCGTCGAGAACCATTTGCGTTCTCCACCAGCCGGCCGCCGCACTGAACACTCCATGCAGCGCACTGTAGTCAACGAAGTTTACCGGCGACATCAATTCATGATCGAGATTTTTTTTCGTGTTCGTTTCCCACAGTGATACCAGTTGTTCAGGATGTTTGTACGGCAGCGGCC
>JBDUAX010000603.1:0-2532 GCA_040004455.1 Gemmatimonadaceae bacterium | reverse complement strand
AGGGTCAGAAAGGTCCAGCCGCTGAGAACGTCACGAAAATCCGCGGTTAAGACGGACAGCTGTACGAAGTAGTTCGGTTTGGATGGAGACGGGCCGCCAGACATGGTGGCCCGTTTTCTTTTAACGGCGAGGAACTGCAAGAATTGAGAATGCTGCGGGAATTCAGAATACTGCGGAATCCGGAATCCGGAATTCAGAATCCTTCATTCTGGCAGTGAAACGTTTCCTCGGTATCGAAACGTTGAGAGTCCAGGGTCCGGAGTCCAGAAACACAAAATTCAGAATTCGCCAACGATGACCAATTGAGAATGCAGAATGCGCAGACGACGTTCGATTGCGAGATGGTTTGATTGAACATGGCAAGGCAAACAGCAGGCGCGATTCGTGAATTGTTTCTATTCTGGATTCTCAATTGGTAGTCGATCGACTTTCTGCATTCTGTGTTTCTGGACCCTGGACCCTGGACTCTCAACGTTTCGATCTCAAGGGTTTGGCGAAGATCTCATATAGGGATTCTGTATTCTGTATTCTCAATTCTCATTCTCTATTCTGAGTCCTCCAACAATGAGGTACAAAAACGGGCCGCCTTTCGGCGACCCGTTTTCTTCCTATTTCTCACGGCTTGATCGTCTCCTGGGTGACTCGGGTCGCTGCGGTGCCCGCCGGCCCCACCCACTTCTCAAACCAACTCCGCAAATACAACTGCGTCCGCAAAAAATTCGACGGCGTTGACGCGGTCCCATGCCACTCGTTGTTGAACCGAATCATGGCCGTTGGCACCTTCCGAATTTTCAACGCTTCGTAAAATTCTTCCGTTTGCCCAATCGGCGTACGCAAATCATTTACGCCCGTCATCAAAATCGTTGGCGTCTTCACGTTGCCCACGTACATCAACGGCGAACGCTTCAAGTGCTCCGTTGGATCATCCCACGGATACTTCTCGAAATTGTTGTACCATCCCGGTCCGTCGGTGTTGCCAACAAAGCTTACCCAATCAATAACCGGGCATTGCGATGCGGCCGCCGCAAAACGATTGGTGTGTCCAACGGTCCACGCGGTGAGCACGCCACCACCTGAACATCCAAACACGTACAGCTTGTTCGAATCGATGTAGCCGCGACCAATGACCGTATCAACGCCCGCCATCAGGTCGTTGTAGTCTTTTCCAGGATACGCATTCTTGATGGCGTTGCCAAACGCCGATCCATAGCCCGTTGAGCCGCGCGGATTGGTGTACAACATGACATAACCATTCGCGGCGTGTTCCTGTCGCGAAAAATTGAATCCGTTGTTGTACATCGAATGCGGGCCGCCGTGAATTTCGAGCATCAGCGGATATTTGTGCGACGGATCGAAGTCGGGTGGCTTCACAATCCACCCTTGCACTTTGAATCCATCAACCGACGTGTACCACACTTCTTCAGTCGTTGCGAGTTTCTTACCTTGCAACACATCCGCGTTCACTTCGGTCAACTGCTTGATCGCATTCGGTGTGCGAATGTCAAACGCAACAATGTCGTTTGGCTTCATGGCACTCGTTTGCGTTCCAACCGCCATGAAGTTCTTCCCAATTTCCGCTGTCGTCAGCACGTGCTTGCCCGTCGTCACAGGCTTCACTTCGCCCTTGAGCGAAGTGTAGTACAAATTGCGCGAGCCTTCGTTTTCGGCGGTGAAATAAATTCCCAATCCGTCATTCGCCCAAATCATGCCTTGCGGTGAGCGATCAAATTTTTCAGTTAACGCACGCGGATTTTTGCCGTCGGCATCCATCACGTAAATGGTTGCGTCTTTCCACGTGGCGTCGGTGCTGTCGTAACCGGAATACGCAATCATCTTTCCATCGGGTGACGGCAACGGATTGCCATCGGGACCCTTGTGATGCGTGAGCTGCGTTATTGCACCCGACGTTACTTCAACTTTGTAAATCTCGCTTTCGCGCCACGCGTATTCGGCGTCGCTCGTGCGCAGTGACGTGAACAACAACGCGCGTCCATCGGGGGTCCACGTCGTTCCGTTCGAATTCCAGTCGCCACTCGTTACCTGGCGCGGAGTACCACCATCCGCTGGCACGAGATACAATTGGCGAAATCCATCTTCAAGAAATCCGGTTCGGTCGGCGCGATACTTGAGCTTCGTTACAACACGTGGCGGTTCCGTCCACTTCGCTCCGCGCGGTGCGGCCGGCATGGGAATGCGCCAATTGTCTGAACCACGCGCGAGCATGCCGAACGCAATTGTTTTGCCGTCGGGAGACCACTCAATGTCGTTGGGAGTCTCGTTGATGCGCGTAATTTGTGTGGTCGCGCCTTCAGCATCCATGTAGCGAACCCAGATTTGCGTTCCACTGGGTTCACCATTGGCGACGTACGCAATGCGCGATCCATCGGGGGACCACTTTGCGTCGGAGCCTTTCGTGAGAAAACGTCCGCGCGTTCCGTCGGCGTTCATCATCCACAATGATGCTTCTTTCTTGTCATTGATTTTGTCGGTCACGGTGCGCGTGTAAATCACCAGCTTGCCGTCTGGGGAAAG
>JBDUAX010000186.1:0-8459 GCA_040004455.1 Gemmatimonadaceae bacterium | reverse complement strand
ATTCGCCGTACGCGCTTACCGTGATGGGCTGCGACAAATCAACGCCTTCGTCTTCATCCTGATTGGCAGCGCCACCGCCGCCGCCGCCGCGCCCACCGCGTCCACCACCACCACCACCAGCGCGATCGAGACGCACCAGCTTGAAGTGAATTTGTTCTTTCGCGCCCATGCCGCCGGTGAGATTCACACCCTTGCCACCTTCGAGCGGCACATTCCAGATGTCGAAATCGTCATATAACAACACGGACTTTCCGTCTTTCGACCAACCCGCAGTTCCGTACGTCGGTTTTTCGTACGGATGATCGTCACCAACATCAACGAAATTGCGTCCGGCGATGAGATCGAGGTTGATTTTCGCACACGTTTCCAAATTGTACGCGTACGTTTTTTTGTCTTTCAAATACAGAAACCATTTGCTATCGGGTGAAAAACCCATGGTGCGTGTCATGGCTTTTTCAATCAGCAAGCGTTCGCCGGTCGCCATGTCGATGCGATAGAAATCCGACTTCGTGCCGCCCCACGATACCTCCAACCGATACGGCGCGTCAAGTCGACCAACGCCCCACTTGCCGTTTGGAGACACGGAAACGTTTCGCATGCTGCTGTCGGCGAGCCGTACAAACTTGTTCGACGCGAGAATGAATTCTGCCGATTGTGTTGAGCGGCGCTCCTGCGCAATGCGTACGATTTGCTGCGATTGCGGTTCGGGATCTTTGTAGTGCCAGATGTCGACGTTTGCCTGTGGTTCGGCGCCTGGTGCCGCGACTGGTGTTTCTGCTTCTTGATCCTTGATGCCGAACACAATGCTTGATGCATCGCGCGTGAAACGCGGCGCGCTGAATTCGCTCACGACCATGCCTTTCGGAAACGATCCGTCTTTTGTTGGATCGTAGGTCATCATTTTCTGCGCCGACGTTGCAACACCTGTCCACGCGAGCAGCACGTTGTCTTTTTGTTTGTTCGTTGTTTTCTTGTCGCCGCGAAGCACCGTCAGACTTGCGCCTTTGTCGCTCCACGCGAGTCCGTCGAAATCGGCGGCGGTGCTGACGAGTGTGCGTGTTTCGTTTGATGCGAGATCCATCACGTACACGCCGTTACCCAAACGGTCAGCGGCATCAACCGTGTATGCGAGCAAATGTCCGGCGTCGTCGAGATCGAACAAGTTCACGTTACCAATGTTCCGCGTGTTGCCGGTTGCGAGCTCGCGCACGATCAGATCGGAGCCGTTGTTTTTCGAATCGGCGACTGCCTTGTTGCCTTTCGACAACAGGAATTTCGAATCGGTGGAGAAGCGAAACGTGCTGACATTGGGTACGATGATCGGGTCACCGCCGGCGAGACTGCGCAATTCAAAGTGACGTGTCGGCGCGCCTGCGGCTGGTGCAGCGCCGCGTCCCGCTGGAGGAACTGCGCCGCGGCCACCGCCACCACCGCCACCAGCGCGTCCGCCGCGCCCACCGGCTGGTGTTGGTGGACTGACGAAATAGCCGACCCATTTGGAGTCGTCGGAAAATTGTGGTGCGGAGCCGACGGGAATTGAGTAGAGCTTATCGCCGTCGAGTTGTTTGATGTAGAGCGTGCCGTCGCCTTCGTTAGGCGTGATCGTGTATGACATCCACGCGCCGTCGTCGGAGAGCGCGGTGGATGCAACGCGACTGAATTTGCCGTAGTCGGCGAGGGAGAGGACTTTTTTACCGCCGGACATTTTTGGTGCGGGGGCGGCGGGGGGTGATGCGAGTGTGGAGGTTTGCGCGCGCGCGAGAGTAGGCGCGAGGACGGCGCAGGCAACGACAGTGGCGAGGTGCCACCGGGCGTGGGACAGACGCATAACAAGTCTCCGAGGGGTGGGGCGCGATGCGGCGGGACGTTCGGGGGGAGTTCGGGGGAGTTCGGGCGGGCGCGGCGGTCAAGCAGCCTCTCAAGATACGCGCGCCAAGCGGAGGACGTTAGGTAATGCGTGCCAACGACAACGTGATTTGAAAGCTGAGTGATTGAAAGAACTTCTTCTGCAGCATCGGAGCCGCTTCGTGTGTCAGATACTCCGGAAGCAGGTTCACCGCATTCGGCGCCCTATGACCGCAGTGGCAGACAACAACCGGGACGTAGAAGATGCGCTGAACTCCATTGCCGGAGATACCGCCGCGTTTGAGCAGTTGTACCGACGGTATTTGCCGAACGTACGAGCCAACGCGTGTTGGCTTCTCAGTGATCACGATGTCGATGATGCTGTTCAGGAAGTCTTCATTCGGCTATGGCAGAAGATGCCACTCTTCGAACAGCGCTCGACGTTCAACACCTGGTTTACACGCTTGACGATCAACGTGTTGCTCAACTATCGAAACGCTCGCTCAAGACGCAGTGCTGTGGTCGTTGCGTTCGAGGATGAAGAAAACGAAACGCCGGCGCGCGACGCGTCACCGGATCTTGCTTTGGATCTCGAATCGGCGATTGCGTCTTTGCCGAATGGGGCGCGTGATGTGCTCGTGTTTCATGACGTACACGGATTTGATCACGAAGAAATCGCAGCGCTGCTCGGCATCGCCGCGTCAACGTCCCGCAGCCAGTTGGCGCGCGCACGTTTTGCTCTTCGAAATCGCTTTGACAATTTGCCGGAGTTTTCATGATGAATGAACATCTTTCACCACTGCTGCTGTCAATGCACATAGACGGCGAACTCTCCGACAGTGACCGGCAGCTGGTGACTAATCATCTCGCGGAATGCATGGCTTGTGCCGGTGATTTTCGTCGCATGCAGGGCGCCGCAGAGCACGCACGAAACCTGCTGCAAACAATTGGCGAACGTGCGCATGATGCGTCTGACGATGTGCTTTGGAATCGCATTCAGAGTACAATCTCGTCTCAGAAGCAGGAAATGCGTGCTCCGCGGCGAATTGCGAAGCGAAGCGCACTCTTCAATCGGGAGCATTTTCCACGCCTGTTGGCCGCTGCCGCAATGATCGTTGTCGTAGTGGGCGCATTCATGCGAATCGCGTTAAGTAGCAATATTGATTCAAATACTGGTTCAAATACAGGTTTCAAGACGAGTTCGGTGCAGACGATTTCGAAATCACAGCCGGTGGCCGTCGATTCCATTGCCGAGAATGCGATCAACGCCAATATCGCCATCGCATTTGCCGCGTTACAAGACGCGGAACGTGACTTGGAGCGAGACACCGTTGCAAAGTCGACTGACGCGAGTCGCCTGCGGCGTTTGTCCCGCGCGAAAAACACTGTCGCAGAATTCGAACGACTCCGCAGTCGGCTGGCGTCATCATCCATCCAGGACTGAACATGTTCACCTCTCTCGCCATTTTGGCGATGCTCAAATTGACCGCTCCGCAACAAACTATCGATACCATTCTTGTCGTGCCTGAACACGGACGGCTGGAGGTAACGAGTGCGCGCGGTAGCGTTCACATTGCCACGTGGAGCCGCGCCGATATTCGCGTTCGCGTTGTCCTCCCTCAGCATGATCAAATTGAGGTCGATCGACTGGGTTCGTTGTTAAGCATTGTTGCGCATTCCGAGCGAGGCATTTCGAAACCCGAAGTAACAGCGATATCAAGTGAAAAGCTCCGTATCCGTACCGTCGACACACTGCGCACGGCGTTGCGCTACGAAATAACGATTCCGCACCGCCTCGACGTCACGGTGAGCGGTCTGCACACAACCATTTCGGTGGACAGTGCGGACGGGAATATCGAACTCTCAAATTCCGCTGGAAGAATTGAAGTGACTGGCGGTAGCGGCTCGCTACGCGCTACGTCGCTTGTTGGCAGCATTGCCGTCACAGCATTTCGGGGCGGAATTCTTGCACGCACAATGCACGGTGGTGTCTCAGCGCTCAACACAATTGGGAATTTGCAGGCGAGCACCGTACTCGGCCCGTTGACCTTGAATGGTGTCGAGGCAAGTGAAGTGACCGCCTCGACGTACAGCGGCGACCTTACCTTCACCGGAACCGTGCCAAGTCGCGCTCGCTTTGAACTGTCCACGCATACCGGCGCGCTGAAGCTGACATTGCCAACGCTCGTGAATACCACACTCGATATCAGTCAGTCGCGCGGTCAGCTCGAAATGTGTCAGGTGTTGAATGAAAGCAAAGGACCAGATGGGTCAACGCGACGTTTCATGTTGGGAACTGGGGAAAGCAGTATTCGCCTCGACACATTCAGCGGAACGATTGGGGTTTGCACGTCTCGCGCAACAAACCGGAGTAACGAACAATGAGCGGACCCTTCGCATTACGGGTGGCTTTGTTGTTGTCAATTTTTTCCGCAAATGCGCTCGCGCAAAGTGACGACAATTTGTTGCGGCTTCGGCGTCAGTCAGACGCTTCGTACCAAAGACGCGACTTTGCTACCGCAGAAAAACAATTGCAGCAGTTGATCGCCGTTTCGCCAGTGGACGGGCGACTGTGGTACAAGTATGCGCTGGTTCAGTTTCGACTGAATAACGACAGCCTTGGCCTGCGCGCGCTGCAAAATGCGTACAAGCTTGGTGGATCTGTTCGGGCGTCCAACGCATTTGATATTGCGCGCGTGTTTGCGCGTCGTCATAACGCAGACTCGACGGTGTTCTGGCTCGATCGCGCGCTGGCCGACGGTTTCGTGGAGCGTGAGCGCATACGGTCTGACAAGTTCTTTTCTGAAGTATTGCCCAAGTCCGAAATGGCAAGGCTGACGGCGACGGAGAAGGTCCCGACGGAGAGGAATGCGGGTTGGTTGTATGATCTGCATTTTCTCGAACGCGAAGTAAACCGGCTGTACCCGTCTGCTGCACGTCCGTCGTCAGTGAAGATGTTTCAGCAATCGCTGCACGAATTTGAAGGACGTATTTCGAAATTGAGCGATGAGGCCACCGTCGCTGGCTTTCAGCGACTTCTTGTGACACTCGGCAACGGCCATACGTCTGTGCTTCCTTTGCCGACGGCAACGCTGCCCATACGTGTGTTGCCTATTCGCGTCTACGATTTTGACGACGGTGTTTGGATCACTGGTGCGGATGGCGCGAATGCGTCATTGATCGGCGCGCGACTCGTGCAAATCGGGACGCTCAAAATTGCAGAGGTGATGAAGCGCCTCGCTCCATTGTCCGCCGGTGACAACGCAATGAGCCGACGTCTATTTGCTGCGCAGATTTTGCCGTACGAATTGTTTCTTTCCGAAATTGGCGCGGCCGAATCGGGGAAACCGATTGTGTTGCGTATCGTGATGCGTGATGGTGCGGAACGTACAGTGAGCTTGAATGCGGCTCCGAGCGCTGCTCCACCGTCGTTTGGCTTGCCTCCGGTTGATGTTCGTACATCCAGTACGCCGCTCTGGCTTCGTTCGCCAGACAAGGCGTATTGGCTGCATTCGCTGGCAGCAGACAGCACTCTGTACGTTGGGTATCAGGCCGCGCGTGATGATTCCCTTGAACGATTGGAACTATTTGCGGAGCGCGTTCGTGATTCGTTGCGCACAGGACGATTTCGAAACGCGGTTATTGATGTGCGACAGAATCGCGGTGGTGACAATCGGCTCAATGGGCCGTTGGTGCGCGCGCTCATCGCGTTCAGCGGCGCGAATGAAAACAATCATTTGTTTGTGCTCGCCGGTCGCGGAACGTTTTCAGCGGGGCAGAATTTCGTGAATCAATTGGAGCGGTACGCGAGGCCGATCTTCGTGGGTGAGGCAACTGGAAGTGCGCCGAATTTTGCTGGTGAAGACGCGAACATTGTGTTGCCGTACAGTCGCCTCACCGTCACGATTGCTTCGCGGTGGTTTCAGGATTCCGACCCGTGGGATGCACGGGAAGCGATTGAGCCGCAGTTACCGGTGATGGTATTCGGTACAGACTATTTCGCGGGGAGAGACCCCGTCATGGAACGGGTGTTGCGGGTGATTCAGGAGCGCAGCTATTAATATCGATGCCGATTGTCCAGCCCTAAAGGCTGGCCACACAGAAAGTGGTAGCGACCTCCGTGCAGTCGCTTCGTTTCACATCACTTCAAACGCGTTCATTTTGGTCACTCCGGGAAGCATCTGGCGAATGCGATGTTGAAGCTGCTTCTGGGAGCACAATTTCCCTGCGTGTGACGCTGGACGCTAATGTTCAATTCGTTCGGTGGGGAAACGACTCCCTGTATGGCGTTGTCCGATTTCGATTGTTGCGCAACGCAATGCACAGCACTTTTGACATCTCAGTGACGCGACGCGAGGTTGATTCTGCCGTTCTATCGCCGCACCCCCGCCCACGCCTCCAAACGCAACACCCGCACCGTCGTCCCCAGCGACGCGCCCGCCACATTTACGCGATACGTCCTCGCAATCTTTACCCTCCCCGAATTCTCCGGCAGCAATTTGCCATCCAGCGAAAACTGACACCGACCATCACCCAGCACCTGAACACGTAAACGAAACACGCGGCCAAGGCTCAACGATTGCGGAACCTCCACCGTCTGCGGCGCACTTCCGACAATCGTGAGCAGCCGATCAACACCCGTCGTGCCCTCCTCCGCCGGATATGCCGCGCCGCAATCCTTCCGCAAATCACTGAGCCATTTTTGGGGCTGTTGATCCAAACCTGGGGCCCACCTCTTGATTGCACTTTCATCCGCATCCGCAAAAAGCGTAACGGCAATTTTCTGCCACTTCGTATCATTGAGTGGTGTTTGAATTTCCAACTCAACACCCGCACCGTTTTGACCATCGAGCGTCAAACGACTGGTAATGGCACTGGTGTTGTTGTTGTCGCCATTGATATCGAGCACCGCCTGTCCAGTTTTGTCCTTCGCAATACGCGGTACCGGCTGCCCGTGCAGATACCAGTTCGTATTGAGATTCCCGCTCCAATTCTCACGCAGCTTTACCTGAAAACTCGTCGACGTATCGACCTTGACGAGCGCCCGCGCCACACTTGTGCCGAGCCGCGCCTCTATTTTTGCGTATCCACCCTTTTTCGCTCGAATGCGTTGCATTGAATCAATCGTAAATATTGTGGTATCCAGCGACGTGAACACCGCAGCAGAGCCTTCCATGACTGCGCCATTCGCCGCTCGCGCAACCACGTTCACGGAACTCGGCTCATCCAGATTGACATGAATAGTGTCGTCGAGGCGCAATATCGACACCGGTTGGAACTGAGCAGCACCCACATTCCAGTTGATCGAGGTAATCGACACGATCTGACTACGCAGCATCAGATGTCGCGCATCTCGAGGATTGTGCACCGGTCGCACCACCATACTTGTTCCGTTTTCAATCATGTGTTGCGACACAATCCAGCGTCCGTCGGGTGATACAAAATATCGCGCTGCATCGGTCACGAGAGTAGTTGTTGCGCCAGTGCTCAGCTCCATTCTCACCAGCGCCTTCACCTGCACACCCTGCTTGTTCAATCGCAACACTTCCACGAGAACAATTCCAGGCTCCGTCCAACTCACCAACGTCATCGGATTTAAACGCCCCGAATCAGGCTCAATGCATTCGCCGCGTGCACTCATGCCTGGCATGTTCTTCCAACAGAGACGCGTCCGCTTTTCTTCAAGCAAATCTTCCGTGTAAGTGAAACGCGATCCGTCCGGACTGATTGCGCCAAGATATTTATTCGCGTTCGAATTCGTCAGGCGAACGATCGAGCCGGTGACGACATCCCGGTACGCAATTTCCAGATGCGCATCCTTGCGATCCCACCGACGCGACGAGAACAACACCGAACGTCCGTCCGACGCCCACATGGCCTGCACATTATCGGAACTGTCCTTCGCAATTTCCTGTTTTTTGCCGCCCGATTCCAGGATGAAGATGTCTTGACTGTTTCCTCCGAGAAGCAAGCGCTCACCTCGCTGATTTACGCCTGAAGATGATACCAGAGATAGCTTCGAAGCATCGAACAGAAATTTGCTCTTTGGCACTGCCGAAATTTCAATTGGCTTGCCCGACTGCCACGACGACGCTGAAAGATCCACAGTGTAAATCGTCGAATCATTCGCCAGTGCGATCAGCATTTTCGACGGCGGCTGGTCAACAGCGGACAACGTGCCGTTCGACGTTCGCACTTGGCTGCTGATAGAAATCCCAAGCCCAACCGCAACGACAAAGCCCGCCGCAATCCCAACCCACTTGACCGCGCTCTCCTGCCGCAACCGCAATGGCGCACCTTGCAACACACGTTCCACCCCAGCACTGTCCGCAACACCGCGCAACACCTCTTCCAACACTACGCGCAACGTCCGCATATCACCGCGCGCACGCGCACTCAACACCACACGTTGCACAATCCATCCTGGCACCTGCACATCGGCCGACACCTGATGCCGAAACGCTCGCACCAACGTCTCGGGTGACCGATCACCGCCACTCAACATTCCGTACGCCAACGCTTCGTGCACGTGCTGCAGCGCGACTGCATCTCCGATCGAAACCGCCGCTGCCGCAATCTCATCATGCGCAACATCCCAGCCACTTTCACGACTC
>JBDUAX010000185.1:0-8478 GCA_040004455.1 Gemmatimonadaceae bacterium | reverse complement strand
CACAGTTTCGGCGTCCCTCGACTTTGTTGAACTGCCAACCGAATGGGCGCGGAACGTTGTTGCGATGATTCCCGGTAGCGATCCCAAACTGAAATATCAGTACGTCGCTGTTGGCGCGCACAACGACCACGTGGGAATGACAGCTACCCCTGCTGACAAGGATTCACTGCGCGCGTACAACATTGCGAAGAATCGCTATCTCATTGCAAACGGCATGGATCAACTGAAAGCGGCCGGCGCAATGAACGGCGACGGTTGGAAGGTGAACATGGATAGCATTCGCAAAATTTATCCAGTGGCGCGCATGGATTCCGTGAACAACGGCGCCGATGACGACGGGTCCGGTTCAATGGGCGTTCTCGAAATGGCGGAAGCCATTCAAAACATGAAGGTAAAACCCAAGCGCACGACGTTGTTCGTGTGGCACTCCGGTGAGGAAGCGGGTCTCATCGGCTCGCATTTCTTTGTAAACAATCCAACCGTGCCACTCGATAGCGTTGTCGCGCAAATCAACATCGACATGATCGGCCGTGGTCGCACAGAAGATTTGCCCGGCGGAGGCCCGAATTATGTTGGAGTTGTTGGGTCGTTCTTCGACTCGAAAGACTTGGGTGAAACCGTACAGTCAGTAAATAAGAAACAGCCGACGCCGCTGGCGCTCGATTATCAGTACGACGAAGTTGATCACAAAATGACCTGGTCGGGCTACAACGACATCTATCGTCGCAGCGATCACTACAGCTATGCCGCCGCCGGCGTGCCGATCGCATTCTTCTTCACCGGTTTGCACGGCGACTACCACCAGCGCAGCGACGAAGCGGAGTTCATCGACTATCCTCACTACGCAAAAATCGCGAACTACATCAAGGATCTAGTAGTTGAAGTTGGCAACGGGCCGCGTCCGCGCTTGAATGGAACGCAGCCGGCAAAGCCGCGGGTGATTGTGCCCTAAACTGCTGCAGTTCTCGGCAACGACTCGATCAGCGCATCAAGCGCGGACAAATCAACGGGCTTTGTAAAATGATGATCGAAACCGGCGTCGCGAGTGCGGCGCCGGTCTTCTTCCTGGCCATACCCGGTCATCGCACACAATACGACCCCCGCCAATGCGGGATCATTGCGAACATGCGTGGCGACATCGTAACCGCTCATCCGCGGTAACCCAATGTCGAGCAACACGAGTTCCGGTTTGAACGAATCCATCAATGCGAGCGCCGACGGACCGTCAGCGGCGCTTGCCACAGCATGCCCTTTGTGCGTCAACAGCAGCGAAAGACTCACCACCGCATCCGCATTATCATCGACGAGCATAATACGATGAGGTGTTCTTGCAACGCGCGCGGCCGGTGTTCTCTCGACCGATACCGGCTTGACTGTGAACAGAGGCAACTGCACTTCGAAGGTGCTGCCCAGTTCCAGACCCGGACTGCTGGCGGTTACAATGCCGCCATGCATTTCAACCAGTCGCCGAACCAGCGATAACCCCACGCCGAGTCCCCCTTCCGACCGTGAGAGGCCACGTTCCTCCTGCGCGAACAAATCAAAAATTCGTTCAATCAATTCGGGACGCAAACCAATTCCGTTGTCAGTAACCCGAATTACAGCCTTGCCTTTGCTTTCTTCCAGCGCAACTAAAATGCTGCCTCCCGCCTCGGTGTACTTGACCGCGTTGTTCACCAGGTTGGTGACGACTTGCGTGAGCCGGGCGAAATCGCCAGTCACGTAAACTGGTTTTCCTGGTACAACCACCTTCATCGCGTGGTTGCGCGCGTTCGCCGCTGCTTCACACGCTTCGACACCGTACCTTGTGACATCACGCAAATCGAGCTGCGTCAGCACCAACGCGATTTTGCCGCTGGTCATTCGACTCACGTCCAGCAAATCATCAACAAGCCGAGAGAGCTGTGTGGCCTGTCTGCGAATCAACTCTCGGCTCGACACAACAACCGGATCAGTGGTGTCATGCAGTTCGAGAATCGCAACTGCGTTGGTGATCGGCGCCAAAGGATTCCGCAACTCGTGCGACAGCATCGCCAGGAACTCCGTCATTTCGCGTGATGATTTCTTCAGTTCGTCGACACGCTGTCGTTCCGAAATATCACGAGTGACTTTGGCAAACCCTAACAGATTGCCCTCGGTGTCACGCAGCGCGGTAATAATGACGTTGGCCCAGAAGCGCGTGCCGTCCTTGCGAAGCCGCCAGCCTTCCTCTTCGAAACGCCCACTGCGGGTCGCAACTTCCAGTTCGTGCGCCGGCCAATTCTTTTCATTCGCTTCTGGAGTGTAGAAACGTGAAAAGTGTTGTCCGATTATTTCGGATGCCGCATAACCCTTGATTGACTCGGCTCCCGCATTCCAGGTTCGCACATACCCTTGTACGTCGAGCATGAGAATGGCATAGTCGCGAACACCGTCCACAAGCAGTCGGAATTGCTCTTCACTTTGTCGTAGGGCTTCTTCTGCCCGCCGACGTTCGGTAAGATCGCGAGTCACCTTTGAAAAACCGATCAGCTCTCCCACGCCATTGTGAACCGCCGAAATCACAACGCTGGCCCAGAACTGGCTTCCGTCCTTCCGCACGCGCCAGCCTTCGTCTTCGAAACGGCCCAGCTTCGCCGCCATTACCAATTCGTAATCAGGCCAGCGACGAAGGCGTGCTTCTTCGGCATAGAATTGCGAAAAATGTTTACCGATAATTTCTTCCGCGGCGTAGCCTTTGATGATTGCGGCTCCCGCATTCCACGACAGTATTCTGCCGGTGGGATCGAGCATGAAAATGCCATAATCGTTGATGCCTTCGACGAGCGCTCGATATTGCTCGTCCGGCAAGGGTCTGATGCCCGGCGGGAGTTGTTGATAAACGGAGGGCGTCGACGGCTTTGAAGATGTCATGCTCGTATGTTCAAGCTGGGCAAGCGCGGCTGCAAGTCCCGATAGGGCAGGGCAAACTCGTTTTATCTTGTAAAATCACACTCTCAGAGCAATGACAACACGTCGCGATTTCCTGAAAACGAGCGCCGCACTGGGTGCCTTCGCTGCTGCGCCATCAATTCTGCGTGCCGATTCGCCAGTCGATTCGAAAACCCTCGTTGGTCTCGACGGCCACACGTATCCACCGCTCGCGCCGCTCTACACCGACCCCGCGACGAAGGACTTGATGATGGAAGCGCTCGATGCGGCCAAGCGCTACGGCGCGAGTTGGGCCGATGTACGCATTTCGCGCAATCGCAACAGCTCCGTGCAAACGCGTGAGAAGCAAGTGACGGACGTTGTCGACACCGACACGATGGGCTGCGGCGTACGGGTGCTGGTCGAAGGTTGTTGGGGTTTCTGCGCAACGCAGGAATTGACGAAAGCCGGCGTCGGTGCTGCGGCGCAGGAAGCGGTCGCCATCGCGAAAGCCAACCGCGTTGCGCAGGACCGCCGCGTAACACTTGCTCCCGCACCCGCACATCCCAACGCAACGTGGCGAAGCGCGTACAAAGTCGATCCGTTCACCGTTCCAGTCGAACAAAAAGCCGACTTGCTGTTGCGTGCCAACGCTGAAGCATTGAAAGTTCCCAACATTCGCTTTGTGAATTCGGGATTGTCGTTCATCAAGGAAGAACGCAATTACGCGAACACCGACGGCTCGGTGATCACACAGGATTACGTGCGCAGTTGGGTCACACTGTCATGCACAGCCGTCTCGGCCGATCGCACACAAACCGCCGTACGCGGCCCCGAAGTCGTGCAACCGGCGGCACGCGGTTGGGAATACGTGCTCGAAGCAGACATCGTGAAGAACGCCACGAAGTGGGGAGAAGAAGCCGCAGAAAAACTTTCGGCACGGTCGGTCGATGTTGGTCGTTACGATCTTATTCTGCATCCGTCGCAACTCTTTCTCACTATTCACGAATCACTCGCGCACCCCACCGAGCTCGATCGCGCAATGGGTTACGAAGCGAACTACGCGGGCACGAGTTTCATTGCACCACCGGAAAAAGTTCTCGGCCAACTGCGCATTGGCCCGCCAATGATGAATCTCGTTGGCAATCGCTCGGAAGTTGGTGCACTCGCAACCATTGGCTACGACGACGACGGCGTGCAGCCGAACGACTTTCACATCGTCAAGGACGGCATCTTCAACGACTACCAAACCACGCGCGAACAAGCACCATGGCTCGATTGGTGGTACAAAAAAAACAACATCGCGCCACGTTCGCACGGCTGTTCGTACGCGCAAAGCTGGGCCGATGTCGCGTTCCAGCGTATGCCGAACGTGTCATTGCAACCAGGTGCGAAAGATCTCTCATGGAACGATCTGATTGCGGCCACCGACAAAGGCATCGCGATGATTGGTCGCTCCTCATACTCAATCGATCAGCAACGCTACAACGCGCAATTCGGCGCGCAACTCTGCTACGAAATCAAAGGTGGAAAAATCGTCGGTCAGTTGAAAGACGTCGCCTACCAAATGCGCACCCCTGATTTCTGGAACAGCATGGACATGCTGGGCGGCAAATCGAGTTACGAATTCGGTGGCACTTTCAACGATGGCAAAGGCCAACCGTCGCAGTCAAACGCGGTGAGCCACGGATGTCCGCCAACGCGATTCAAGAACGTCAACGTCATCAACACGGGACGCGCGTCATGAGCGCTTTCAATGCGTCTCCGAAGAGCCTGTTCGCGCCAGCAAACGGCGTGCTTTCACGTGCCGATGCGCAGGACCTCGTGCAGCGCGCACTCAAAAACTCCAAGGCCGACGCGGTGCGCGTTACGGTGAACAGCAGTCGCGAAGCGAACCTGCGATTTGCCGACAATCAGATTTCAACTTCCGGCGCAACCACGAACACGACAATCCGCGTGCAGAGTGTGTTCGGAAAGAGGAAAGCGTCAGTCGTCACCAACGATCGCACCGACGACGGACTGCGTCGCGCTGTTGAGCAATCGGAAGCACTCGCAAAACTCGCACCTGAAGACCCCGAATACATGGGCGAACTGGGTGCGCAGCAATACAGCGTAGTGCCAACCTGGTTCGACTCCACCGCGAATCTCACCGCCGAAGAGCGCGCAAAAGCCGCACTCACGGCCCTCGCACCGGCACGTGCCGCTAAAGATCTCACCGTTGCGGGCTACATCGTTTGCACTGCGACGGCACAAGCAATTGGCACGGGCAAAGGCTTGTTCGCTTATCAAAACAGCACCAACGCGAATTACACTCTGACCGCGCGCACGAACGACGGCACGGGCTCGGGGTGGGCCGGCGTTGAACACAACGATTGGACGAAGCTCGATTGCGATGCCGTTGCGCGGCAGGCAATCGACAAAGCGCGCCGCTCACGCAATCCCGTTGCAATTGAACCGGGTCGCTATACGGTCATCTTCGAGCCACAGGCAACGGCCGACCTTATCTCGCTCATCGGTGGCGCATTGCAAGCACGCGCCGCCGATGAAGGGCGCAGCGCATTCTCCAAGCCCGGTTCCACAAAACTCGGCGAAAAAATTATGGACGAGCGCGTCACGATTATTTCCGACCCAGGCGACGCACTCGTGCCGGGTTCGGCATTCGACAACGAAGGGTTGCCAATGTCCAGGCAAACGTGGATTTCGAAAGGCGTGCTGCAGCAATTGGGCTACTCGCGCTTCTGGGCGAACAAGCAGGGAAAGACTCCAACTGGAAACCTGGCAACCCTTCATATGTTGAGCGGGTCCGATACCACGGAATCACTCATCGCGAGCACACAACGTGGCGTCATTGTTACGCGGTTGTTCTACCTGCGACCGGTCGATACCAAAACGCTCGTCTACACCGGTCTCACGCGCGATGGCACGTTCCTCATCGAAAACGGAAAAATCTCGCGCTCCATCAAGAACTTTCGTTTCAACGACTCACCGTTGTTCATGCTGAACAATCTGGAAGGCATCGGCGCGTCAATTCGTACGGCGGGTGGTGATGGTGGACCAGTCGTCGCCATGCCAACGATCAAGGTCCGCGACTTCAATTTCACTAGCCTTTCCGACGCTGTGTGAGCAGTATGCGCAGTGTGAGCACCATGGGTTGAGCACCGCGCTGAACCCGTTGGTCATCGCCTATTGCGTGTCGTCGGTTTGTGGTTGAAAACGGGAACGCCAACCCCCAAGGTGCGTCGCATGCAATTCATTGAACAGTTACTGTCTGACGTCCGTTTCGCGTTGCGCGCATTCCGACGTGAACCGGTTCTGGTTGTCGGCATCGTCCTGACGTTCGCGATCGCAATCGGCGCAAACGCTGCCATGTTTGGTCTCATTTCGCGACTCATGCTGTCTGCGCCGGAAGGAGTCAGCGATGGTGAACGCGTTGTGCACGTCGGGCGTCTCATTACTGCGGTTGACGGCGAGAAATATTCCAGCACCACCACGTCCTATCCGTCGTTTCTCACCACAAAAGCGCAAACGCGATTCTTTAGAGATGTGGCAGCGGCAAGTTCTTCGCCAATCACATTCGGCAGCGACGCAAATACGACTCAAGTAAGCGCCGTACAGGCAAGTGGCGAGTACTTTCGTGTGCTCGGCGCAACAGCACAAATCGGACGAACGTTTGGCCCGACAGACGACGAGTTCCCAGGCGGCAATGCCGTCGTCGTATTGAGCGATGCATTCTGGAAACGCCAATTCGACTCTAACAAGAACGCAATCGGCACCGAAATCACATTGGGCGGGGAACCATTCACGATTGTTGGCGTCGCGCAACCTGGTTTCAATGGTGACACGTCCGCGCCGGTCGATGTGTTCCTACCGCTCACCGCTGCGTTTCGAAACCGCACCGACGACTGGTGGAATAACACGCATATGAACATTGTGACCGTCGTCGGTCACCTGCGCGAAGGCATCTCAATTCCGACTGCCCAGTCTGCGCTCACAATTGTTGCGCGTGCAGAAAATGCGAACGTTGCCGGCGATGATCTCATCGATGTCAGCCTTCAATCGCTTGTGCCGGGGTTGAGCGCGCGCAATTCCGATTCTTCACGCATCGCGTTGTGGCTCACTGGTGTTTCAATCGTGGTTCTACTCATTGCCACGGCCAATGTTGGCACCTTGTTGTTGTTGCGCGCGCTTCGTCGTCGCCGAGAGATGGCCGTGCGCCTGGCGTTGGGTGTGAGTCGTGCGCGGTTCTCGCGGCAGCTGCTAACTGAAAGCCTATTGCTCGCGCTGGTCGGCGGTGTTGCCGGAATGTTGCTTTCGGTTTGGCTTTCAGAAGTCATTCGCGCGGTGCTTCTGCCTAATGTGGCCGCGTCGGCGCACGTTTTGAATATGCGTGCATTGTTCGTAACTGGTGGCGTATCACTGGCCGCAGCGATGCTGGCAGGATTGGCACCGCTCACACTCCTGCTGCGCCCCGATATCGCGTCGGAACTCAAGGCGGCGGGTGGACGCCATGCAGCGCGCCGTAACCTGTTTCAAGCCTCACTCATTGGCGTGCAAGTCATGCTCTGTACAGTGCTGCTTGTTGGCGCCGGCTTGTTCGTGCGCAGTCTGCAACGCGTACAATCGCAGGATCTCGGATTCTCAACATCGCATCTGCTGTACGTCACGTTCGACTTCCGCGATCAACCCACGGGATTGCAACGCGACGCTGCGTATCGCAATGCTCAAGCGCGATTAAAAAAACTGAGCGGCATTGCCGACGCAGCCATTGCCCAATCAGCGCCATTCGGACCGCATAACATTCCTCCCATCAGCATACCGGGAATGGCCGGACCACCAATGGCCGGACAACAGTTGCCAATGATGTACGCGGCCACTCCGGAATATTTGCACGTGATGGGTGTGACCCTTGTATCAGGGCGATTGTTCGACGCGCGCGATGTTGCGAATTCACCCAAGGTTGCGTTGATCAATCAGGCATTTGCCAATAGTGTGTGGCCCAATCAAGACCCGATTGGCAAGTGCTTTCGCGCCGGATTGGTGCCAGGACAGGACTCGCCGATGGCATCACCCACATTGCCATGTCGCGAAATTGTTGGTGTAGTTCGCGACTCACGCGCGCGCTCACTGCGCACCGAACGATACGAGGCAAAGTTAATGCAGTACTACGTGCCGCATGACCAGGCACCCATGGGTCCATTTGCGGGCGAAGCAACAATTTCGGGAATCATTGTGCAAACGCTGTCGTCGCCGTCGGCGATGATTGCACCGGTGCAGCGACTCATTCAGGGTTCGCCGTCGACACCACTGTACGCGACCGTGCGATTGTATCAGGACCTGCTCGACCCGCAATTGCGTCCGTGGCGATTAGGCGCGTCGCTCTTTTCGGTATTCGGAGTGCTCGCGTTGTGCATCGCAATTGTCGGGGTCTATGCAGTGATCGCCTTCGCTGTCACTGAGCGCACCCGGGAACTCGGTATTCGTCTGGCATTGGGCGGCACTGATTCGGTTATACGCCGTTTGGTTGTGCTGAGTGCGCTCCGCATGGTAGGAGGAGGAATTGTTGCCGGCTTGTCCGTTGCATTGCTGGCT
>JBDUAX010000602.1:0-2539 GCA_040004455.1 Gemmatimonadaceae bacterium | reverse complement strand
CAACAACCGCGCAACAGCCGCTCAATAACCACCCAACAACTGCTACTCAACTTTTAGTTCGCGCAGGTAACGTTGGAACTGATAGCGATTTTCGAGAAGAGCGAGGTCGGTCACAAAGGTTTTGGGTCCGACGGCTTCGACTTTCGCGACGAGGGTTGTCAGTTCGTTCGCGGAGAGAGCCTGTGTAAATGCGGATACGAATTCGGGGAGAGAGTGCACGGTTGCGGTGTTGGGAATTCCAGCAGCCTTCGCCATTCCCGCGATGTCGCTACCTGTGGCCGTGGCCGTGGGAAAGCCGCCGACCGACAAAAGACTTTCGTTGTCGAACACAACATGCACAAGATTTCCTGGACGATAGCGAGCCAACGTTGTGAGGCCGCCGAGGTTCATGAGAATCGATCCGTCGCCATCAAAGACTACGACCTTTAAGTCGGGGCGACTGAGTGCGATTCCCAAGCCCATTGATGACGCGAGCCCCATTGCGTGCTGTAAATAGAAAAAATTGGGTCGGTGACCAATTGATTGAAGCTCGGCGGCGACTGCACCCATGATTGTGACGACGACACAGTCTTCGAGTTGCGCGTACACGGCCTGCATGGCATCGAGTCGGCGCATCATTCCTCCCACATCAGGTCGCGCGTCATCAGCAACGCGACGGGGCGACTCGCGGAGTACGCGAGAGTCTGCGCTTTCTGAATGCGGCGTGCCACATGTTCTTTTGAATCGAGGAAGTCGTACGGAATACGAAGCGCATCGAGTACATGCTCGGTAACGCCGCCGCCCTCGGTTTGCCACGGGTCGCGTTCGCCGAACTCACCGCGATGACTGATCATCATCAACAACGGAATGCGATAGAGCTGCGCGCACGACACAATGCCGTTCACGCTCGCGAGGAAGCCGTGATTCTGCATCAGCATTGCGGACTTGACACCGGCGAGATGCGCGCCGGCCGAAATGCCAACCCCTTCTTCCTCCTTGGCGAGACGCACAAGCGTCATGTCGGCGTCGTCCTCGGCCATGCGAATGAGGTGCACGAGCCAGGTTTCGGGTAACGCAGACATGAGCGTTACGCCGGCGTTCTTGAGGCAATCGTAGATGAGCTGCGAACTGGATGTGGAGACGGGCATTGGTGCGAATTGGGGATGGGAACTGCGAAACGCGAACTGCAACAGCGAGACGCGGATTAAACGGATCACGCGGATTGCTCCGAGTGGCAGAGACTTCAAAAATCAGGAACTGCAACCGTGAATATTTTCGGAAACCGCAAAAGCAGAAGCGAGCAGCACTAACACAGCACAACGCATTTCTCTGTTACTCTGGCTCCCCGCTACCAGCTGTCCAAGCCTTCAGCTGGCACCTTTGGTTTCATGATGGTTGGGGCGCATCGTAGTCGCTCCAAACGTCAAACACCACTCAGCAACTCCGCCAGCTAGTCAGCTTGCCTTCGCGCCCCCTGTCCTTTCTGGGCCCGCATCTCAAACCGATTTAACGGTACCAGTAACGTTTGACAGTAACCACCAAATGCCGGCCAGGATAATTGCGAGTGGAATGCCGAAACGAATCCAGTAAAAAAGCCAGAGTGGCGCGGATTGATTGTTTCCAGCGCCCAACTGCTTGAGCGCCGTTGAACGATTGATGCACCAGGCGACAGTGAGAACCGCGATGAGTGCACCGAGTGTTTGCATGCCTGAGCCGAAGGTGAGATCCCAGGGAATGAAGATCCCGTTATTGATTGTTGGCGGAATAGCGATGAAGAAAACGGCAATCGATGTGAGAATTACTGCGCGACCGCGCGTGATTTTTGTGTTGTCAGTAATGCCCGCAACAACTGCTTCGAACGCGCCCACATCACTCAAATAGCCGGCGCCCAGAAGTCCAGCGAAAAAGATGAATCCGAAAAACCAGCCGAACGGAATTGCGGCGAACACTTTGGGTAATGTGGAGAAAATCAAACCGGGGCCCGATGTTGGCTCGAGTCCGAGTGCAAATACTGCGGGAATTACCGCGAAGCCCGCGAGTAACGACGACGTCGTATCACCAAATACAGTCCACAGTGCGGGGCGCGCAAGATTTTCATTGTCGTTGAGATACGAACCATACACGACCATGAAGGTACCCCCCAGCGAGAGCGAAAAAATAGCGTGACCGAGTGCGGCCACCATTACATTCGCGTTGAGGTCGGACCAGCGCACTTTGAGGATGTACCATTCAACACCCTTCATTGCGCCAGGCAGCGTGAGCGATCGCACCATGAGCACGAGAATCACGACCATCAACGTTGGCACGATGATCTTGCTGGCCTTCTCAATGCCCGATCGCAGTCCGCGATGAACAACGAGCGCACAACCAACGATCACCGCGCCGGTGCACAACAATTGCAATACGAACGATTTGAGAACGAATCCGGTATCGGGGGGAAGAATGGCGGCTGCATCGAACGATGGAATAACCGCGAGCGCTGCTTGTCCAATGGCGAAGTACAGCACCCAACCAATGACGGCCGTGTAGTAACCGGTTGCTGCAATCACGATCAAAAAGA
>JBDUAX010000184.1:0-8525 GCA_040004455.1 Gemmatimonadaceae bacterium | reverse complement strand
TCCATCAACACGTTTACTTCCGGCTCGAGATCGGCGAGCACTTCAACCTTGGCCAGCAATTCGGCTTCGGGAATTTGCATAGCGAGTCACGTCAGGGCGGGGATACGGCCAACGCAAGAAGCGCGTTAGCCAGCGGACGGCGAAAGCCACGGATGAACTGCTGGTCTTAACCTACTGATAACATAGCGAGGAATTCCGTGCGCGCGAACCAGCACTTTCCCGACACGCGTGAGTCGCTTGTGCAGGCGTTAGCGGGGAACGGCAGCCGCGCCATGGACTTGGTTGGGCGAGCATATCGTGTTCCGGTCATTGCGTTGTTGGAACGAAAGTGGATGCTTCAGCACGAAGATGCCGAAGACCTGGCTCATGAATTTTTTGCGGCCGCCATCGAGAAAAACTGGTTAATGCGCTACGACGCATCGCGGGGAAAATTTCGCACGTTTCTCAGAAGCTGCCTGATTGCATTTGCCGCCGAGCAGCATGAGCGCGCGAATCGTTTGAAGCGCGGTGGCCGTGCGCAACATGAATCGCTGAACGCGGAAACAGAAGCGTTGGAATCTGACTCAGTAGCCGACGCATTGTTCGACCGGGAGTGGATGCGCAGCGTGTTGCAAATTGCGCTCGACGCGTTGCACGACGAATCTGCTGAGAACAATAAGGAAATCGCTTTCAAGTTGTTCGAGCAATACGACGTTGTTGGAAGTGAGGCCGAATTTCAGCCAACGTATGCCGAACTTGCAAATAGTTTTGGCCTTCCGGTTACGCAGGTAACAAACTATCTCGCATGGGCGCGCCGCCGCTTTCGCGAGCACGTGTTGCAAACGGTCCGCGCACTTACCGGCAGCGAAGTGGAGTATCGCGAGGAAGTGAGAGCGCTGCTGGGCATCAATGTCTGAATTTTCGAGCGCGAGCAAACTGACCGATCGCGCCGTGGCGCATTTGCGCTCGCTCATTGACGACGCGCCATTGGCTCACGATCGTTACACCATTCACGAAATTGTCGGACGCGGTGGAATGGGGGCGGTGTATCGAGCCCATGATGAACTGCTGCAGCGCGACGTTGCAATCAAGGTGCTTGACGAACGCGCACCGATGTCGTTCAAAACCACCCAACGACTCAAGCGCGAAGCAACAATTCTGGCGCGTCTTGAACATCCCGGCATTGTTCCGGTGCACGATGCCGGCGAACTCGGTGACGGACGCGCGTTCTATGTAATGCAACTCGTGCGCGGCGTGCGCCTCGACGAATACGCGCGAGGCGGAATCAGTCGCGGCGATGTGCTCCGGCTCATTCTTCGCGTGTGCGAGATCGTTGGTTTCGCAAACGCGCAAGGGGTCGTGCACCGCGACTTGAAACCCAGCAACATCATGATTGGGCCCTTCGGCGAAGTGCTCGTGCTGGATTGGGGCGTTGCCAAAGTGCTGAACGAAGTTGACGGGTTGTCAACGAATTCCAACTCTGCCGCCGTCAGCAAGAACATTGAAGAAACAAAAGACGGAATGGTTGTTGGAACGCACGGCTACATGTCCCCCGAACAAGCCTCCGGCGCGAGCGGTGATGTTACGCAAACCGCCGACGTCTATTCGCTGGGAGTCATTCTGCGCGAACTGCTGAGCAAAGTTCGTGAGAACGCCGACAAGGCTCTGTCCGCAATCGCGGAACGTGCGACGTCACTTGAACCGCGCGATCGGTACGGCGCAACTATCGCATTGGCCGCCGAAATTCGACGCTGGTTGGATGGCGAACCCGTGGTTGCCTATCACGAGAGTGCGCTTGAACAGGTGATGCGCGTCTATCGCCGCCATCAAACCGCTATCTGGCTGGTAGGCTCCTATGTCGCTCTGCGAGTGACGGTCTTTTTTTGGCGGCGGATTTAGAAATTATGAAAAACATTTAAAGGACGGGCAAACAATTGCCTAATAGTAGGTCAGGTGCACCTTCTCCCACTCCTCCACACACTCTCATGAATAAAATTTTGCTCGGTCTTATCCTTGGTGGCGTGCTTGGCGCCTTCGACGGCTTGTCTGCCCTGTTTTCCGCGCCTGAAGTTCGCCCTGAAATCATGACTATCGTGATGGGCTCGGTGTTCAAGGGTCTGGTGGCGGGGGCGATTATCGGCTGGTTTGCGCGCCGGAAGTACAACGTCGCGTTGGGGGTAGCGTTTGGCTTGTTCATCGGGGCACTCTGCGCGTTGCCGTTTGCAATGGGTGAAGACCCGAACACTCACAAAGTGTATTTCTGGGAGATTCTCATTCCAGGTTCGTTGGTTGGACTGATTGTCGGCTACGCCACGCAGGTCTACGGCGCGCGTCCACCGATGACTCGCGCGTAGCAAAGTGTGAGCAGTCACTGCACGTCAAACCATGGCGAATTCAGGAAATTCAAGTAACTATTTCAGCAACTCCTGCACAGGTCCCGCCATGAGTTACAACAGCAGCCACAACCACGATCGAATTCTGAACGATCAGCGCGGCTTAACCCGTCGCGCGGTGCTCAAAACAAGTGTTGGTATTGGGCTTGCTGCAGCGCTCAATCCGTTGTCGGCGTGGGCCGATGCATTGGCGCAACCATCAGCAATGCTGATGCGCGCCATTCCATCGTCGGGTGAAAAAATTCCCGTCATCGGCGTGGGCACAGCACGGCGCTACGAAAACGCCGCGTCGGCCGAGGATCGCGCGCCTCTTCGCGAAGTGTTGCGCAGACTTCCCGAAATTGGCGGCAAGCTGATTGACACAGCGCCCGCCTACGGCATCGCCGAAACCGTTGTCGGTGATCTCGTTTCTGAAATCGGCAATCGCGACAAACTCTTTTTCGCAACCAAAGTGGGTGTGCGCAGTGGCGATCGTGCGGGCATTGTTGCGCAAATGGAAGAATCAATGCGTCGCCTGAAAACGGATCGCATTGATCTCATGCAAATCTGGAACCTCATTGCGGTGCCAGAAACATTGCCCATCTTGCGCGAATGGAAAGCGGCCGGTCGCATTCGCTACATCGGCATCACAACCTCCAACGAACGTCAATACGAGCCGCTTCTCAAAATCATGGAAACGGAGAGGCTCGACTTCATTCAGGTTGACTACGCGGTCGACTCACGTGAGGCCGAAGCGCGCATCTTCCCCACTGCCCAGGACAAGGGCATTGCGGTGCTCACAAATCTTCCGTTCGGACGCAGTCGCGTGTTCGAGAAAGTCTCTGGCAGGCCCGTGCCCGACTGGGCCCGGGAAATTGATTGCGCAACGTGGGCGCAAGTGTTCCTGAAGTTCATTGTATCAAACTCGGCCGTGACGTGCGCAATTCCTGGAACGGCCAAACTTGGCTATCTCGAAGACAATCAGGGTGCAGCGCGCGGAAAAATGCCCGACGAAGCAATGCGCAAACGCATTGTGGCGGCGCTATCGGCAGTCGGTTAGTTAGTGCGCTGTACGGCCAGCGTGATGGTCGCTGCTGAAATTGGCATGAAGTTGCCGCTGGCGTTGGCGGCCGCTTCGATGACTATCACGTTGGGCGCCGTAGTCGACGCGGAGTCCAACGTGATGGTTCCAATGCGCGCAGCGGATGGCCGACCAAGCAACACGCCGCGCCACGTGGTTTGATCGGCGGTTGCGCCGGCCTGACCGTGAACGGCGGCGTCATTAGTCAACACGAGCGTTTTCTTTCCCCCACCGTTCACGTCGAAAATAATCGCGCCAAGGTTGCCAGGCGCCGAAGTCAGTAACACCGCGAAGGTCCGGCTTTTACTCGCTGCGTTGCAGGTTGCATCGGTCGAGCTGCAGCCATCCTTGCACGCAGCCAATGAGAGGAGAGCAATTGCTGCGAGAGAAACGTTCAGTGTTTTCATAGCGGTTTGTCCTTCACGGGTATTCTGAGCGCAGAGGCCTTGGGATTTGCCAGAACTTTGAGCATCGCCTCGGGGCCGGCGACGATTGACGGATTCTTCTGAACCAGTGCGAGCAAGTCGCCCAGATCGACGGTGCCGTTCGCGTTTCCTTGCTCGTCGATGTACTGACGTTCAGCTGCGGTGAATGTCAGCGAGCCGCCAACGAATCCGGCAAGCATTCGATTGACGATGTCCTGTGCGTTGATCGTCGGGTCGGCCTGGAAATTTGCACTCACGCTCATGTTTCTATTCAGCGTGAACAGGTAGAGTGCTGTGGTGCTTAATTCGGAGCCGTTCTCTGTCCAGTTGAGGAAACTGAATTTTGCGTTCGGCGTTGCTTGCACGCTGATCGTTCGCCCGCAATCACCGGTAGCTGTGCCACTCGCAATCGTTACAACGCCGCCTGCGCCTGCGCTTAGCGACAGCATGCACTGTTGCACGACAAACGTTGCGGAGAGAGTGAGATCGCTGTTGAGCGTTACTGAATACGGATTGGTCGTAGTGCCGTTCGACCATGCCGAGAATGCGTAGTAGGCGTTTGGCGAAGCCTGCAAGGTGATGGTTCGCCCGCAGTCGCCGAGCGTACTTCCGGAGGTGATCGAAACCGTTCCGCCAACAACGGTGTTCAACGTTAGGGTACACTGCAGGGCAGCAAAACTTGGCGACAGTGTAACATCGCTATTCAGCACAAGCGTTTGCGGATTGAATGTGGTGCCATTCGACCACGATGCGAACGCCCAATTGTTAGCGGGGGTTGCAATGATCGTCACCCTCCGACCACACTCTCCCGTCGCGGTGCCTGTCGAGATTGCAGCGGTTCCGCCCGTGACTTGATTCAGCGTCAGCTTGCACTGTACGGCGGTAAAGAGTGGTTCAAGTTCAACATCCGTCGACAGTTCGAGCGTGTGGGGGTTGTCGCGCGAGCCGTCACTCCAACTGTTAAACTCGTAATTCGCATTCGCGACTGCCTTGACGGTGACACTGCGTCCGCAATTTCCCGTGTCACTGCCGTTCGTGACTGTCGCTGTTCCCCCCGGCACAACGCTATGGAAGAACAGCGAACACTGAGCAATCGCAAAATTCGCAACCAGCGTACGATTGCCTGCCATCAAAGTCGAGAACGGATTCGACAAGGAAACGAGTGCGCCGTTTTCGGTGAAATTTACGAACACATAATTCTTGTCAGGGGTTGCCTGAACAGAAACTTGCCTTCCGCAGGCGCCGCCGGCCGTGCCATTGGTAATTGCGATGGTGCCACCGATGCTTGCGTTCACCAGCAACGAGCATTGCGAGCTGACAAAAGATGCCGCAAGTGTTTTGTCGTTACTGATGACAAAGGTGTAGGGGTTGATCGTCGTGCCGTCGGACCACGTGCCGAACGAGTAAGTGCTGTTCGGAGTAGCAGTGACGGTAATCGCTCGCCCGCAGATTCCGGAAACGCCCCCGGCCACAACACTGATCGCGCCGTTCGCGCTGCCGTTCAAAGTCAGCGTGCACTGCGAAGCGAAGAAGTTCGCGATGATTGTGCGATTGGCATTTAACGTGAATGTGAGCGGGTTGCTGGACGAGACGAACGCTCCCGATTCCGTAAACGACGAGAACGCGTATCCACTGTTACCCGACGCTTGAATGGTGACAAGGCGACCACAATTGCCGGTGGCACCGCCCGAACCAACCGTTGCAATACCGCCAGCGCCGGCACTCAACGTCAGTGTGCACTGTTGCGTCGCAAACGTCGCCGACAGCGTCTGACTCGTGTTAATTGTCAGTGTGCGCGGATTCACCGTAGAGGCGTCGGACCACGCGCTGAAAGTCGAGAATGCGTCCGGAATTGCCTGCACGGTTATCGATCGGCCGCAGGGACCGGCCGCTGACCCGTTGACGACGGAAATAGAGCCGCCATTGACCGCATTGAGGGTGAGCGTACACTCCGATGCCAGGAAGTTCGCAACGATCGATCGGCTGGCGTTCAATACAAACGTGTATGGGCTACTGACTGATAGTATCGTGGCGCCTTCTGTAAAGTTTGTAAACCCAAAATTCGTGTTCGGCGTTCCCTGAACGGTTACCGTTCGCCCGCAATTCCCGGTCATGCCGCCACTCGTCACGGTAGCGGATCCACCGGCGGTTGCACTTAACGTTAGCGCGCATTGGACAGGCCCAAATATGGGTGCCAGCGTTTTGTCGCCGGTAACAGAGAACGAATACGGCGAGAGTGTGCTGCCATCCGACCAACTCGTCAATACAAAATTGGCATTTGGATTCGCCTGCACTGTTACTGGGCGGCCGCATGCACCAGTTGCCGTGCCGTTCGTGAGAGTCGCGGTGCCACCCGAAGTCTGATTGAGCGTCAGCGTGCACTGCACCACGCCAAAATTCGCAACAATCGTTCGGTCTTTACTCAACACGAACGTGAATGGATTCGTTGTCGCAACCGTCGCACCGTTTTCGGAGAAATTAGTGAAGCCGAAGAAGGCATTGGGATTTGCCTGCACAGTTACTGTGCGTCCACACGCGCCGGCCGCACCGCCACTCGTGACAACGGCCGTTCCGCCAGTCGCTCCGCCCACAGTTAACGTGCAAATGAGGCTGCCGTTTGCAACATTGATGTTCCAGCCGGTCGCCGTCTTCGACTTGATCGTAACAAAGATGTTGTTTGTAAGATCGGTAAACGTTTCGCCGGAAATCCATTCCGCACCGGCATCGTTCGGGTCGCCGTTGTTGTCCGGATCCACAACGCGTGCGTAACCACCCGTAATTTTGTGAATGATGACCGCTGAGGCCGGAATCGGCGTGTCGTATCCAGCCTGCAAGCGACTCTCGACAGTGTAGTAGTCGCTCGTTCCGGATATCGGCACCTGAACCATCAGTGTACCGGTTGATGTTGCCGGAAATTCGTGCGCATCAAGGGAAATGTCCTGCACGATGCCGCTACCTACTGTGATTTTTCGCGCCGCCGGAATCCATCCTGCCGCATCCTTGTTCCGAACAATTGTGTGACCGGCTATGTACGTTGCGAATGGAGCGTAGTACAACAAGTAGGAGTTGCTCATCACATCCCACTTGGAATCGTAGGTGCTGGAATACGGTCCCGACGAATGCGGCCACCCAAACGCATGACCCATTTCATGCGCATATACGCCGTACTTCGATGCCTGCGTTGCCCACAACGGCATCCACGTGACGCCGAAAAATCTGGCGGCTCCATCAATCGCGATATACCGAGTGCCGCCCCACGCACTTCCATCGAGATCTTCGTTGAACTGCATATTGATGCCGTAGTACGTCGAAAAATCCACCGACGCATCGGCCGCAGCGGTGCAATCATTCGTGAGCGCCGAAAAATTGAGCGACGAACTCACGTAATACGACCTCGGCTGCGGCAACGTGAACCAACCAACAACATTGCTGCCGTTCAGATCAATTTGATTGTTCGACAATTCGCGGTAGTAATGGTCGATACTCGGATAGCTCGATCCATTTATCAGCGTCGTAATGTTGGATGGCGCGATGGGTTCGCCGGAAACGTCCGCAAATTTACAGAGGATGGTGATGAATGGTTTCGACCCCGGCGCCAACAGATTCGCAACGACTGGCTGTTTGATCAGTTGCCGGACTGGAGTAATGTTTGATGCGCTGATCTGCTCTGCGCCCACACGAAGTGCGTCTGGTTGGCGAACCCCCGAAATGGTTACACGGGCCTTGTTGAGCGCCATGATCCCTCCGGCGCGGCTCATGACTACATCGGTGGCGTCAACGCGGGTCATGCGACCGTTGTCTTCGTTCAACCACAGCTCAACTTTCGACGCCGCGGCCGACCCTGGCACGGGATCCCCCCACAACACAGTCAGCACTCCGCTGGCCTGGGCATTCGCGGCGTGTGGCGCGAGCGCCGCAAAGCCACACAACACCACGACGGTGAGCACGGAGCGGGAGAGCCGGAGAAAAGATCGCATTGGGGCTAAAGACGTCATCGTTTCTGGGAACTAGTCGAAATGCTGTCCAGTCGAGCCACCCGAAACAGAGAATCCCGGGTGATCCAATAGCCGTTCGCTCTGACCTGCTTACGATCGAAGCGAACTAGACTGGAGGCTTGGTTACGCAATAACGAGTCCAACTCGAGCTCGACCGTATGGGTGGGGCCGAGGGCGAGAAAGTACCGATTCGAGGACTCGGATCGCGGAGGGGAGGGGTCGCCGTACACAATCGAGAAGGCGCCCTCAACGAAGGTAATTTGCCCTGCAAGCCCCGCCGTCACGCAGCCGGCACACAGCGGGAGTAACACCAATCCCGTAAATCGAGTCACGCGTCGGCTCATGAACTAGCCTAAAACAATCCCACGCCGAGGCGCGGAATCGCAGCGAACAACAACGCCTTCTTAATTGTGTTTTACTCACCAATGCAGGGTGCGAAAAGAATCTCACGCGGAGCCGAGGAGCCGCGGAGAACCGCTATTGAGGATGTTTGTTTTCTTCAAAAAACGTTTTCTCCTTTTGATTTTCCTCCGCGGCTCGGCGTCTCTGCGTGGGTGCAGTTGCAGGTGCCCACGACCTCCACTCACTCCGTCAATTGGCGGAGAGCAAACCCCCTCCGCGCAAGCTAGTTTACGCGAATGGCCTCCAAAAAACCTAAATTCGATGGCAAACG
>JBDUAX010000183.1:0-8531 GCA_040004455.1 Gemmatimonadaceae bacterium | reverse complement strand
CCCGTCCCCAAAGCATTGTTACAACACGTTCACCCACTTCGATTGATCGACGTTGTAACCGGGGAACATCTTCTCAAGAGACGCCGCACCAAGGTGCTTTGAAGCAACTTCGCTGAACACTGAACGGAAATCGGTTGTCAGTGCGAGATCGCGCCCTTCGTACAACTGTTCTGGCGCGAGCCCAGGCCACCGGCCGTGCACCGTGCGTGGCCCCTTGAGCGACCCACCAAGCACGAACATCGCGCCGGCGTGCCCGTGATCAGTACCACCGGTTCCGTTCTGCTTCACAGTGCGACCAAACTCAGACATCGTGATGATGACAACATCATCCATCTTCTGGCCGAGGTCTGCAACCAATGACGAAATCGATTGCGAGAAATCGGTGAGCCGCGTTGCGAGCTGTCCGTTCGCCGCACCTTGATTTACATGCGTGTCCCAACCGCCAACATCAGCAAAGGCAACTTCGAGTCCAACGTTTGCCTTGATGAGCTGCGCAATCTGCGCGAGGCGCGAACCAAATGGCGTCTTCGGATACTCGATGCCGGCAGCCGGTTTGTATTGCTGCGGATTCGCCGCCTTCAAAATCTTGATAGCTTCGAACATCTCTGAACCACTGCCGTGAACGAGATCGGAAGAACCGGTGCGATACAGTGCCTCAATGCGCTTTTCGGCGTCGCCACCGTTGGTGCGAATTGAAAACTCGTCGATGGAATTCATGGCAATGGTCGGCGCATGCCCGCTCAAAATGCGCGGCGTTTGCGACGTCATTGCAACCGCGCGGAACGCTGGCGGTGCTCCTCCAACTTCGCACTCCTGACACGTGCCTTTCGTTGCCAGATAGCGATTGAGCCACCCGTCGGACGTGCCTTTTACATCGGGCGTGCCCGACTCCATGTAATCCTGCGCATCAAAGTGCGAGCGCGTGGTGCTCGGACTTCCAACGGCATGAATTGGAACGAGTAGTCCGTTGTCCCATAGCGGTTTGAACGACGACATCGCCGGATGCAATCCAAAGAATCCGTCGAGATCGATTACGCCGGTTTTCGCGGCGATTTCGGCCTTCGACGGTTGCGCGATGGCGAGGTTCGGACGCGCGGTGTAGTAGCTCTTGTCGCCGAACGGCACGACGATGTTCAGCGAATCAGCGGCGCCGCGCTGAAACAGGCAAATGAGAGTTTTTCCGCGCGCTGCACGTGGCAGCGGCATTGCGAGCGCAGTGCGACGCAGGAACGACGGTGACAAACCCATCGTGACGAGCGCGAGCGCGCCTGACTTGAGAAATACGCGACGATTCAACATGACTGCATCCTCCGTAACAAAACGTATCGACGTTGTGCGAGCGCTGCTATAAAGCCGTTTTTGCGCCTAGCACTAACGCCGCTGAAATTCAGGAGCGCCGAGTGCGAGTCCAACGATTTGCGCGAATCCCGTAATTTGCGGGAGCGTGCCTATCGCCTGTGTTAACGAACCACCTTGCCCAGGCTTGGCTGACTCGCGCGCGGCCTGTTGTTGCAGTCGAGCAATCGGAATGCGCTGCTCACGCTGATCACGACGGACATCAGCTTGATTTGCCTTCCGCGCAGTAGCGCCGGTCATCATGGCATCACCAGCGTCGTCTTTCATGAACGTGGTGTCACTGCCCGGTTGCGACTGCAGAAAAGGATTCGTACCGGTCAGTAGCACTTGTCGCGTATCCGCAGATGCCGCGCCGCCAAGCAAGGTGCGGATAACTCCATCTACCTGCTGTTCGCGTGGAAGTTGCGCGAGTTCTTGCGTCGTTGGCCAATCTGCGAGACGAACGCCTGGTACGCGACCGCTTGCCGCGGCCAATCCAAAGTTGATGCGATTGAGAATTGAACCTGTGTTCATCCACGCATCACCCACTTCGGGATAGCCGTCCGGAGCCTGGTGGCCATACAACGGTTCGCCGAGGCGACTCACGAACTGCACGGCGCGGGGCGTTGAGTCGGGCTGCGCCCCCATCGCGCGGAGTGTACTCGCTACTAGTTCGAACGGTGACTTCACCTTTGAGCGATAGGCCGCAGTCGAGAAGAATTCCGGACTCGTAATAACAGCGCGAAGTGTTTCGCGAATGTCGCCATCAGTTTTCAGGAATACCTGAGCGACGCGATCGACAAGCGCGGGCGGCGGCGTGTCACTTACAAAGCGACGCGCGAGTTTTGTAGCAATGAAGTGCGCGGTTTGTGGGCTCTTCGCCAACATATCGAGCACCTGTTCGCCGTCTTCCACACCGCGACCAGCGGGGAACTGAACACCGAGAATTGTTTTCGCACCCGCGTCGTGAACTTCTTTCTTGAAAAGGAATTCGCCACCGTTTGGTCCACGTGCAATTGTCCAACCGGTAAGGGCGCGCGCAACCTCGGTGACATCCTTTTGCGTGTATCCGCCGTCAACACCGAGCGTGTGCAATTCCATCAGCTCACGGCCGTAATTTTCGTTCAATCCCTTGGGCCGTTTGTTGTTCGCGAGTTGCGCAAATGATGCGAGTTTGGTCTGCGCTTCGCCAAGCGTCATGTTGCGAACTTCTTTCAAGCGCTCCGGCGGAAGATTCGCAAAGCGCTGACGTTGCGCCGGCGGCATGAGATCGCGATCCATCAACTGACCAATCGTAAGCTGCTGCATACGACCACCCTGACCCATGCGACGCGCGTTCGGATTCTGTTGCGCGAAACGACGCGAAGGCGGAGCAAGAGTGGGTCGACCACTATCGGCCACGCTTTCCCAATTGTCGAGGTAGTACAACATTGCGTTGCTCTTCGCGACTGCGCCAAGCAGATCGCGGAACTTGCCCATGGCGTTTGGACGAATTGCTTGTGTGTCAAACTCAGGCAGGAAATAACGCGTGCGATCTTTGCCGGCAAAAATGTTGAAATGATTTTCCCAGAAATCGACCATCACTTCGTTCAGCTGTCGCTCGCTACCAATTGCGCGCGCAACTTTCGCTGACGCCAATTCACCCACGACGCGATACGACTCCTGTGCTGCGGCGCGCAGCTTGAGTGAGTCGGTGCCCGAGAGCACAGGAGCGACGCGCAGTCCATTTGCGCCAGCGCCCGCTGCGGCACCAATCATCATTGTTTCGTCGTTGGCGGCCGCACCCTTCTTTCCCTTCGTGAGCAGTTTCGCCGAATCCTTGCTGATATTGTTTTTCGCCGCGAGTTGAGCAAGCACCTGAGCCGGCGCCGGATACTTATGCAACAGCTCTTCGCCACTCATGGACAGCACCGGGAAATGATGCAGGAACGTATCCATCGCTCCGTCCGGCACTTTCGAAGGCTCAAGCTGCCGAGCAATCCAGGCGTCCACTCCCATCGTGCGAACGGCCTGAACGTCGCCTGGCCGGGCGCCGAAGGTCAGGCGACTCAATACATGCTGTACTTGTTGATCGGCAGTCTGTTCGCGCTGCGCAACCGGCGGGGCAGAGCTTCCCCGCTTGGCTGAGCTTTGCGCTCCCTGAGCCGAAAGGCAGAGCGGCAGGATCGCGAATGCGGTACTCAGGCATCCCAGAGTATACCGAACGCGGTTCACTTTTGAGGTCGTTTGGAATTGCATGGTCAGCTCGTGGCGTAAGTGTCGAACTGGTGGACGGCCGCCCTCGACCGACGTTAACAGTCCTGCCTCACACGTCCGTGCAATCTCCGAAGCATCGGTCGGGAACTGCAGTGCAAAAGTGACGCAGCAGAATTTTCCCACCGGTGACGCAAACTGCGGCAGAACGCGTCAGCGGCTCGCTTTCCGCGACGGTTCATGTCGAGATTTTCGACACGCTGAAACACAAACGGGAATCGCTCGAACGACGATTATGTCAGCGCTCACGATGCGAATCGAAGTGCCGATAATCACTGGCAGATCACTGTGACTTCACAGAGGCATCCTATGGTTCTGCATTCTACAGGGCGACCGCTGCGAGAATCGAGAAATAGCACCATTCGCCGTTGCCTGCAGCGATGTTTTTAATCTGCTGGAAAGGCTGGTGTCGTACGTTGAAACGAAGTCGTGACGGACAGAAAGAGCAATCGTGACCCGCGTCCTCGCAACACCAGATAGTTTGGCATCACCGTTGCATAGGAAAGTGTTTACAAGGTTCGACGAAGGTGATGCAAACCTTGCATGGCGCCATTCTCGTGATCTGGCGCACGCTTTTTTGAGCACATCGTGTCAGTTAGCCGTCTCACCCGAACACAGAAGGAGGTAAAAAATGGACGTCCTGGTTCGCTTGGAGGATCGTCCGACCAATTCGCCGGTTCTGGCGCACGTGAATTCACTTCCCGTGCTTCCGTTTGGTACTCGCTCGCGTCGCGAGGTCGTCACGCTGTACGGTGTGGCCGATGCTCAGTCGCTGGCTCTGGCTCTTGCAGCCACAGTTGAAAGTGAACGCCTGGAAGCAACTCGAACTGGAGTCGTACGTCATCTCGGCGTCTGGTCAGACCGCGGCGCGGTCGGTGATGCAGCGTGGCGAGATGTGTCTACGGGTCGCCTTATCACTCGCGATCTCGACATTCCGCTTAACACTTTGCAAGCTCGGGCAACCGAACTGCTTGGCGAGTGCGGCACCACCTTGCGGCGTGTGGCAGCAGGTCTCGCCATGCCCGACTGGCCCGAAGGTATGGTTCGCGCGTTGAGCTTCTCGTTCGCACCGACCGAAACGTATTTCACTGGTGGCGGCGCCGGTTACACCGGACATCGCGATCCAGTGTTGGTGGAGAATTGGTTGGATTCCGTCAGGGAAGCAGATGCTTTCTCGTTCGAAGTGGAGGGCGACTAACGAATCCTGACCCATTCGTTCGCCGCGGCTCTCGACTAAGTCCCGAGCCGATTTGATTGAAAGACGGGCCGTCCGATAAGGGCGGCCCGTTTTGCGTACAACGGCAACGGCAACGGCAACGGCAACGGCAACGGCAACGGCAACGGCAACGGCAAAAACGAGAATGGAGAATTGAGAATCCCGACAGAGTACCAGCAGAATTCAGCAACTGCCAAAACTTAACAAAACCAAAGGTGCCGGCTTACAGCAAACCGCGCTCTTGGCTGTGAGCCAGAATTGAGTATGGCCAGAATAAAGTGAGTGCCAGAGTTCAGCGTTAGCCAGAATTCAGTCTTGGCCAGATTTCAGAATGAAATGGGTCTTGCGAGGAAATAGACCAGGGCGCACGCTCAATGGGTGGGCAATTGCAGCGCCGATTCCGGGTCGACAGGGCGATCACTTCACGCGACTGGAGGATAGGAAACAATGCGAGACTACGACAGCGACGGCATTCGAAACATCGCCGTGGTGGGGCACGGTGGCAGCGGAAAAACGAGCTTGGTGGATGCGCTCTGTTTCGCCGCCGGAACCGGGAAGCGCCACGGCGCGGTGCGAGATGGCACGGCACTCACCGATCATCTGCCCGAAGAAGTTGAACGGAAATTTTCGATTTCACTTGGTTGTGCGTACGCCGAGTGGATGAATTGCAAAATCAATTTTGTTGATACGCCGGGTTCACTGGATTTTGTGGGAGAAGCCGTTGCCGGATTAACTGCGGCTGATGGGGCGCTGTGTTTGGTCGGTGCGGCGACAGGTGTCGAAGTCGGAACAGAGCGAATGTTTCGCGCAGCCGTGCAGCGACAGGATCCGGTGTTGTTTGTGGTCTCAATGATGGACAAAGAGTACGCAAACTTCGACACGACCTACGAGCAGATAAAGACTCGGCTTACCAGTCGCGTTATTCCAGTCGAAATACCAATCGGACAAGGCGCGGATTTTCGCGGTGTCATCAATCTCTTCACGCAACGCGCGTACATGTACACGGCGGGCGCGAAGGGGGAATATGTCGAAGCTGATATCGCGCCAGCGGATGCGAAGCGATTTTCGCGCTACCGACAGGAACTTATCGAGGCGATCAGCGCAACGGACGACTCGTTGCTGGAGCGCTATCTCGAAGGGGTCGAAATTGGTCGCGACGAAGCAATTCACGGAATGAAGGAAGCAATGAAGCGTGGCGATCTGTTTCCGCTCTTCTGCGCTTCTTCAGAAAACATGATCGGTGTGCGCGCGTTGCTGACCGAGCTCGTGCAGTTGATGCCGAGTGCGTTTGAGATGGAAGAGACGCACGCGTTTACCGGTGCGGAGGGAAATCGCACGGTGGAAATTCATGCGCGAGATGACGCACCGTTTGCCGCGTTGATATTCAAGACGCTGGCGGAACCGCACGTTGGCGATGTGAGCTACTTCCGCGTGTTGTCTGGCAAGGTTGCCAACGGTGCCGAGGTGTTTAACGCAACGCGTGACGGTGCGGAGAAGCTGGGGCATCTGGCTGTGCCTCTTGGTCGTGAGCGCATTGAAGTGGCGAGTTTGCGCGCCGGCGACATTGGGTGTGTTGCCAAACTTCGCAATTCACACACCAACGACACGCTTTCAACGCGAGAGCATCCAGTGCGTTTGCCGTCGGTCGCGTTCCCTGAACCGCTTGTGCATTTCGCGGTGAGAGCATCCCTTCGCGGTGACGAGGAGAAGCTGCAAACGGGCCTACATCGCTTGCACGATGAGGATCCAACGTTTGAAGTGCACTACAACGCCGAGACGCACGAAACGATTGTGGGCGGAATGGGCGAACGTCATCTCGACGTGATGATGGCCATTCTGAAGCGCAAATTCGGCGTGCAAGCGGAACTGTCGAGGCCGCGCATTGCGTATCGCGAAACGCTGACGACGAAAGCGGACGGGCAGGGAAGACATAAAAAGCAAAGCGGGGGACGCGGACAATTTGGCGACTGCTGGATTCGCATGAGTCCGCGACCGCGCGGCGACGGCTACAAATTTGAAAACAAGATTGTGGGTGGTGTCATTCCATCGAAGTTCGTTCCGGCAGTCGATCACGGAGTGCAGGAAGCCGCAGCACGCGGCGTGTTGGCCGGTTTTCCGCTCGTTGATTTTCAGGCGGAGGTGTACGACGGATCAACGCATTCGGTAGACTCCAACGAAATGTCATTCAAGATGGCGGGCATTCTCGCATTCAGAACTGTTGCACGAAAGTGCAAGCCCGTAATTCTTGAGCCGTTGGATCTACTTGAAATCACCGTGCCCGATGCGTACCTGGGCGATGTATTGGGGGACGTGTCCTCGCGTCGCGGACATATTCTCGGCACGTCGGCGAACGATGTTGGTTCGACGGTGCGGGCAGTGATTCCACAATCAGAACTGCATTTGTATGCGACAACGCTGCATTCGTTGACCCACGGTTTTGGCTGGTTCACTCAGCGCTTCAATGGCTATGAACAGGTACCAGCGGAAGCGGCTCAGAAGGTCATTGCCGAACACGCAAAATCGATGGAGGAATTCGAAGCGTAAATGTCAAAACGCAACTGCGGAATGCAGTTGCGTTTTGATCTTCTTCACGCGTGTAGCGCCGACGGCGGGCCGGCCTGCGCCCGCCGCCAGCAACCACTCGTTGCTAATTAACGTCCAGCGAACCAGCTGGCCGGGGTAAAGTCCTGCGGATTCACTTCATAAAATTGTGTACGTGTCCAACGGCCCGTTGTCGGGAAATACGGCGGCGGGTATTTCAGCGCGCACTGATTGAATGAGAGATCGTCGTAGTAGCCGTGCAAGCTCGAGCCGCTCATCGTACCTGTTTGTCCGCTGCGTGCTTCAATGGTTCCACCGATAAGGCGGTAGGTGCCGCGAGTTACAAATGGTTGACTCAGACCAGGTGATGAAGAATTTTCTGTCGCGACTGATTTGAGTGCCATGATTGACGCATGTACTGCAAGATCAGGACGACCTGGCGAGGGATCGAATTCTTTGCGCGCACTCCAGGTACCGCCGTTGCTGGTTGTGCGGCGCCACTGAGGAGTCTGCAGCGAGTTGTCTGCGTACATGGCGTACTCGCCGCTGAATAGGCCAACGATGTCGTCATCCGGCAAACATGTGCCGGTTGCAACTGCAGGACTCGTTGCTTGTTTCAAGTCCGTTCCAATGACCATGATGTTGCGCGACGCGAGCGTGAGACGGCCACGCACTGTGCCGCTCACAACAACTTTACCTTCAGCGAATATGACGCCGCGAAAATTCGCATTGTATGAAGGGCTAAGCGGCCACAAATACGCACCATCGGCGCGCGCTGCAACTACCGCTGGAACACTTCCACTGGTTCGCGCAACCCAATAACCGGAAGCATCGACGGGGCGGAATATTCCGTTCGGGGACAGACGTTCGTCGCCGCCGAGGTAGCAACGAGCATTTGGGTTGTCGAACGCGTCCCACTTGTCCTGCATTTTTGCTTGAAAAGTCGCACCGGCCTTAGACGGAATCTCGGCAAAGGTCTTGGGCATGGTTTGCACACCACCAACAACAAGAGGCACGCCACAATTCCATGAATACAACAAGCTATCCACAACGCCGTTAGACGGAGTCTGCGGCTCGTTTGCCGGAATTGGTACCACAGGCGCGGCGGGAACAGGCGGACGCGCGTTCAGGTAGCCGTATCCGTATGGCGGATTTGCGCGCAGCTTGTACACGCGAAAATATCCCT
>JBDUAX010000601.1:0-2553 GCA_040004455.1 Gemmatimonadaceae bacterium | reverse complement strand
GGCGGACAGGACGCCGTCGAAGCGTTGTGCGATCATCCGGATATCGCAGCCATCAGCTTTGTTGGATCAACGAAAGTCGCGAAAATTGTGTATCGTCGCGCGACGTCCACTTTGAAACGATGTCTCGCACTTGGCGGCGCGAAGAATCACATCATCGTCATGCCAGATGCCGATCAGGAGATGACCGCAAACAATGTCGTCGCGTCGATGTCGGGATGTGCAGGGCAACGTTGCATGGCCGCGTCGGTCATGGTGGCCGTTGCGAACACCGATCGCATCGTTCGTCGCGCGTCGGAAATTGCGAAGGCGATGGTTCCGGGTAGGGACGTCGGCCCTGTCATTTCCCGCGCGTCGATGGAACGCATTACCCGCTACATCGATGAAGCAGAGACCGCAGGCGCCATAGTCTTGGTCGATGGACGACGCGCAACAGTGCCGGGAAAAGAAGGAGGATACTTTCTGGGGCCGACCATTATCGATCACGTCACCCCCGACATGGCAATTGCACAGGAAGAAGTGTTCGGACCAGTGCTTGCCATCATTCGAACGAAAGATGTGAACGACGCGCTCGCCATTGAAAACGCATCGCCATACGGCAACGCCGCATCAGTGTTTACGGAGAGTGGCAGCGTTGCGCGTTACGTGATGGAGCATGCGAGTGCGGGTATGATAGGTGTGAACGTTGGCGTGCCGGTTCCGCGCGAACCATTTTCGTTTGGTGGTTGGAACGATTCGAAATTTGGTGTTGGTGACATCACAGGTCGCGGCTCAATAGAATTCTGGACGCAATCGAAGAAGTTGACCACCAAGTGGAACCGGGAAGCTGGCACCAACTGGATGTCGTAACTCCGCCGTCTATCACTGGTTATTCTTGCACAAACAGTACGAAAACCGATTCGATGCTGAAAAAACACAGGCCCTAACAGGCAAATACGACACGTTCACAACTCTGGTGATGTCATGACCGCGATCTCGTCACAGCTCGGACTTCCGCCAACTAAACACATCCCGCGCGCGTACAACGGGCCGCCGCGCGACGAAATCATTGCCATGCGCAGGCAATTCACAAATCCGGCAGTGTACACGCTGTATCGTGAACCGCTGTTGATTGTTGAAGGGCACATGCAGTACTTGTACGACGAAACCGGTCGCCGCTACCTCGATTTGCTTGCGGGCATTGTCACCGTATCGCTTGGACATTGTCATCCCAAATTTGTTGAGCGCGTAACCGCTCAATCGGAAACGCTGCAGCACGCGACCAGCATCTATCTGCATCCGAATTTTCCGATGTTGGCCAAAAAGCTCGCGTCGAAAATGCCGAAGGGGCTCGACGTCACGTATTTCACCAACTCCGGCACCGAAGCCAACGAATTGGCCATTCAAATGGCGCGACTGTTCACCGGCAACGAAGACGTCGTCGCACTACGCAACGCATACCACGGCAACAGCTCCACCGCACTCGGGCTGTCCGCACTCAGCACGTGGAAGTATCCGACCGGTGGCAACGGGCGCGTGCATCACGCGGTCAATCCCGATCCCTATCGTTCGGCATTCAAGGGAACGCCCGAAGAAATCGCGTCCCTCTCCGCAACTGACATTCGCGAACTCATTCGTTTTTCCACCCCCGGAAAAGTTGCGGCGTTTCTTGCTGAATCAATGCAGGGCGCCGGCGGTGTTACGTACGGCGCGCCGAATTACTTGAAGGAAGCGTACGCGATTATTCGCGAACATGGCGGCTTGTGCATTGCCGATGAAGTGCAAACCGGATTCGGTCGTACCGGCGAACACTACTGGGGCTTTGAAAATTGGAATGTCGTTCCCGATTTCGTGACTATGGCGAAAGGTCTGGGAAACGGCGTGCCGATTGGCGCTGTCACCACACGCATGGACATCGCGAAAACCCTCACCCAGCGCATTCATTTCAACACGTTTGGCAACAATCCCGTTTCGATGGCGGCCGGCCTCGCGGTGCTGGACATCATCGACGAAGACGGATTGCAGGAAAACTGTCGCGTACTCGGCGCACGTTTCAAGAGCGGTTTGCAAAAACTTCAACAGTCGCATTCGCTCATTGGCGATGTACGAGGACAGGGGCTTATGCTCGGAATGGAACTGGTGCGCGATCGCGCGACAAAAACACCAGCCAAACAGGAAACCCTTGACGTACTGGAAGCGTTGCGTGAACTGAACGTGTTAATTGGCAAAGGAGGCATTGATGGCAGCGTACTTCGCATCAAGCCGCCAATGTGCATTAACGCAGCTGATGTCGATTACGCGCTTGAGGCATTAAATATGGCGTTCGAACAAATCTCACGAAAATAGCGCGGAATAATCCGAGGTGGCGTGATGAATGTTCTAATCAGGCGGTTGCAGACTGGCGACGAAGCGGTTCTGGACTATCTCGCCGCCAACGATGCTGATTTCGACATTGAAGGACGCGGTTCGCCACTCTCGCCTTTGAGTGAACCAAACGCGCGCTCCTACCTCGCCAACCCGCGGTGTTCTTCTGGATTTCACTTGATGAAAATATTATCACCGGATTCCTGAGCTGCA
>JBDUAX010000182.1:0-8545 GCA_040004455.1 Gemmatimonadaceae bacterium | reverse complement strand
GAGTTACACTCCCGGTTCATATGGTTCCGGGTCCTGCAACATCTGGACGAACCACGCCCCGTAGCGAAACGCGAGACTGTCCCGTGTGACAGCCTGCAGGCCCGGTCATGACCCACTCCTTTGCTGCTGATTCCTTGCCCGCGTCGGCCGTCGAGCGCGGATCGGGGCTGCGACTGTTGGTAGTGGACGACGACCGCACGCTCCGTGAGGGTTGTGCCTCGGTATTGCAGATGGATGGCCACAATGTGACGTCGACGGGTCGCGGGGAGGAAGCACTCGAGCTGGTGCGCCGCCGTCGGTTCGATATTGTACTCGTTGATCTATATATGAGTCCAATCACGGGAATGGATATCCTCAAAGCGGCCCTGGAGGTCCATAAGGACATCATTGTTGTGGTAATGACCGGCAATCCGAGTGTGGCTTCGAGTATTGAAGCGCTCAGAAGCGGCGCCTGGGATTACCTGCCAAAGCCGTTCTCTGCGTCGCACCTGCAGGTGCTGGTTGGCCGCGCCGCCCACGCCGTGAACGCGGCGCGCGAGGCCCGTGACATCAAGCCACAGATGCTCAGTCAGGCCACGCCAGTCGATCCAATGGCGCTACTGGGCACCTCTCCGGCCTTTCGGAAGGCCGTAGACCTGGCGCAAAAAGTTGCGGGCACAGACGCGTCGGTGATGATCAGTGGCGAAAGCGGTACCGGCAAGGAAATGATTGCCCAGTTCATCCACAAGCACAGCCGGCGCGCCAACAGAAAACTCGTACCGATCAATTGCGCTGCTTTGCCCGAGAATTTGCTGGAGTCGGAAATGTTTGGGTATCGCAAAGGCGCTTTCACTGGCGCTGATCGCGACAAACCGGGTCTGCTTGAAGTCGCAAACGGCGGCACGCTTTTCCTCGACGAGCTCACTGAAATGACAATGCCGCTGCAGGCGAAATTGCTGCGCGTGCTACAAGACGGTGTTGTGCGTCGACTCGGCAGTGAAACACAGGATGCGGTGGTCGACGTGCGTTTCGTGTCAGCGACCAACCGCGATCCGCAGGAAGCAGTGCAGCAAGGAATACTGCGCGAAGATCTTTTCTATCGGCTGCGCGTCGTGCCCATAAAGCTGCCGCCGCTTCGCAAGCGCGTTGAAGACATTCCGCTGTTGGCCGATTTCTTCCTGAAGAGATCGTGGGAACGTCATCGTGGCAGCAATCTTGCCGCACCGACGATGAATCCGGAAACGGTGGATTTTCTGCAAACGCGGCCGTGGCGCGGAAACGTGCGCGAATTGCAAAATGTCATTGAGCATTTGGCAGTGATCACCGAACCGGGCAAACGCATTGCTCCGGAAGACATTCCGGTTTACGACGAAGGTTCAGTTGTTGACGTCGAGTCAGGACTGCCCGCGGCAATTCTGAACGAAGCGTTTCACACAGCGAAAGACAAACTGGTTGCGCAGTTTGAAAAGGAATACCTCGGCCGTCTGAAAACACGCGCTGGCGGTAACATGTCGAAAGCTGCTCGGCTGGCCGGTATTGATCGCACGACGTTGTATCGCCTGATGGAGAAACACGGATTTCGGCGCGACGCGCTTTCTGGAGCATTGGACTAGCGCGTAAACGATTTCCCCGAGCTGTCCGTGCTTGCCTTGTCGGCCGAGCGAGTTGTCGAACGCATAGCAGAGCGCCACGCGACTGACGCTCGCTTTACAAAAGCGGACGCTCGCGCAGCGCTTTTGGTATTGATCGATGTGATTGAACAGGCGAAAGGTGGCGAACCCGTTCGGGATTTCACCGAATACTCGTGGAGTGCTGAAGCGCCGCTCCTCCTGGCGTCCCTTCGGCGCGAATTGTTGTCCAACTACAACAGTGCCGCTGGTGATGCAGGTGAGCTGGTTCAAATACTCGTTGCAGTGGATCGCGTTGAACGTTTGCTTGCCGACGAAATTGCATCGCGCTTTTCACATCAACTGAGCGGTGCGCAATCGTTGCCATTGTTGGTTGAAGTGGTGCACGACATGCGCTCTCCGCTGACTGCGATCTTGTTCCTGATTGAACGCTTGCAGCAAGGACAGAGCGGGCCGGTTTCCACTGCGCAGCAACGTCATTTGGCACTGGTGTACAGCGCCGCGTTTGGTCTCAACAGTTTGACCAGCGATTTGATGGAACTCGCTCGGGGTGGGAAGCGTTTGCTTGACGAAGCGCCGCGGCGTTTCTCCGTCAGCGAAATGTTGCGATCGGTTCGGAATTTGGTGCAACCGCTGGCTGAAGAAAAAAAACTTTCCGTGCGATTCAGTGGTCCGCCAATTGACAGACGAGTTGGTCAGCCGGCGGTGTTGAGCCGTGTATTGCTCAATCTCACGACAAACGCATTCAAGTTTACAACGGTTGGTTCGGTAACAGTCTTAGTTGAACAGCAAGCGGACGTGAACGAATTGACGTTCATTGTGGAAGATACCGGGTGTGGAATTCCAGACGCCGGAATGGATGAAGTTTTTTCAACGTTCACCGAAATCGCCGCGCTGAAAGAAGGCGAACGCACGATGAAATTCTCGAGCAGCGGCCTTGGATTGGCGATCTGCTACAAACTGGTGGCGGCAATGGGGGGCACTCTGCGTGTCGACTCACGAGTCGATAGTGGTACGCGAATGCAATTCACTTTGCGATTGCCGCCGGCGTAATTCGCTTCGCTGTTATGCTTTGGGGTCGTGTTGAAAGACGTATTCAACACAACCCACAGAGCCATACTGCGTAGTGAGATTGGTAAGACGATATCCGCGCTTGTTGATTGGCAGAATGATGTCTTCAGGCTTGGCTGCTTCGAACGGATAGCCACCAAGCCAGTCGAACCAGTCGCGCACGACCGACATGCCGCGATTCTTTCCGTAATCGGAATACCGTTTGATTGGATTGCGCATGAACACGATGTCTGCAACCAGGTCACGACCAACCCAGAACGGAATAATGGTGCCGGACACAATCATGCGACCAACTGGCCCCGAACAATAGAATTTCTTTATCTTCGTCCAGCGATCGGACCACGGACCCTGATGGTTGTAAATCGCAATAAAGAACTGACCGCCTGGTGCCACCAGCTTTTCAGCATTGTTGATGGCGTCCCACATGTGACCGGTATGGTGCAGCACGCCCCATGAATACACGACGTCAAACTTCCCAAGTGAGTTCATGAATGCATTGTCGAGCACGGAACCCTGCATGACGGTCCACGTCGGATCACTGTTGGCATAACGAGAGCGCAATTCGTTGGTGCAGCCAAATGAATCGCTGTCGTAATCAAACGACGTAACAGTCGCACCCATGCGTTGCGCGGCAAGGCTGAACAAACCGCTGCCGGAACCGATGTCGAGAAACGTGAGTCCTTTCAGCGAATCGCGACCCAGCATTCTTTTGAGCGAAAGCACCGCCTCGTTGGCGCGGTCCTCCGACATGTTTTCCAGGAAGCGCCGCCAGTTTTCACCGAACTTGAATCGTTCGCCGCGCGCGACTTCGGCCGCATGCGCTTCGGCCGCGGTCGAAGGTGTTTTGGTGGCGGTCGAATTGGCCGTCATGGTCATGAGATCGTATTTGAGGTGGAGCGTAGCCACTGCATAATCATCAACAGCGGCCATAGTTGCTCGGCGTGCTCTTCACCACGTTGATGCGCGGCCCACAGAGCAGAAACGACGGCAGGTTGAAACCAGGTGGCCAGGAGTTTGTCCGACTCAAGCATGGCAGTGCCCCATGGCCTGAGCGGGCCCCGCAGCCACGTGCTCAACGGAATCGAGAACCCACGTTTGGGACGATCTATAAGTTGTTGCGGCACGTATCGGGCGAGAAGGTTGCGCAGCAAAAACTTGCCACGGCCATCCCGGATTTTCTTTTCGAGCGGTGTGTGAAGGGCGAACTGTACCACGCGATGGTCGAGCAGCGGGGCACGTGTTTCCAGCGAAGCAGCCATCGCCGAGCGGTCCACTTTCACCAGAATGTCGTCGGGAAGGTAGTGCTGCATGTCGAACGCCATGCGCGATTCCTCGTCGGTCGCGGCGCTCGGCCAGTTGGCAGTGTTGCTGCTGGAGTTACTCGAGAACTTCAGCACGTCGGATGGCGCAACCCAGCGTGCGAGAGAATTCTGATAGGCGGCGACTCGCGACGGCTGGCGCAACTCACGAATGAGTCGCGCCCGCGTGTTGGGCGCCCAGGTTGTGCCCGATGCCAGCGCCGAGTTCACGAGTCCACGCGGAGCGACGCCGATTGCCGCTGATAATGGCGCACGCAACGCGGCTGGAACTCGGCCAATCAGTTTCGTTACGCCATCGTTTGCCAGATATTGCGAATATCCGCCAAAAAGTTCGTCACCTCCGTCACCGGAAAGTGCGACGGTGACGTGTTTTCGCGTGACGGCGGACACCAGCAACGTTGGCAACTGCGAGGAGTCTGCAAACGGCTCGTCGAAAATAGTGGGCAGGCGTTCGACAAATTCGAGCGCGTCGTCGGCAGAAAGCATGATTTCAGTGTGCTCAGTACCGAGGTGCTTCGCCACTTCGCGAGCAAAGGGACTTTCGTCGTGGCTGCTTTCGCGAAAGCCGATGGTAAACGTGCGTACCGGTCGTGAAGCGACTTTCTGCATGAGGCTCACAATGAGTGAACTATCAATTCCACCTGAGAGAAACGCGCCAACCGGAACGTCAGCGACCATTTCATCTCCAACGATTTCAGTAAGGAGATTGTCGAGTGCCGTTGTCGCTTCGTCGTCAGTGCCGAGTCGCGGATGCGCAGTCGCTGCGCGCACTTCATCGGGCACGCTCCAGTAACGCCCCGTTCGAACAGAGGGGACGCCGTTAGCGTTGGTCACTACAGCAAACTCACCGGGCGCCAATCGAGTTACTGCGCGAAATACGGAATGAGACCCACCGATGTATCCGCTGCGTAACACGTCGGCGAAGGCCGAGGGATCGATATCGGTCGGAAATGCCGGCAACGTGCGGAGCGCCTTTATTTCAGATGCGAACGCCAGCAGCCCGTCAAATTGTGCGAGGTAGAGAGGTTTTTCTCCCATGCGGTCACGCGCAATGAGCAGTTCCTGCTTGGCGGCATCCCACACGGCAAACGCGAACATGCCAGCCATTCGCGCTAGCGTCTTTTCGAAGCCCCAATGTTCGAATCCCGCGAGCATGACTTCCGTGTCGGAGGTGCCGCGAAAGGTTGCGCCGCCGGCGGAAAGTTCTTCGCGCAGGCGACGAAAGTTGTAGATCTCGCCATTGAACACGATGTTGAAACGGCCGGTGGCCGAGCGCATCGGTTGTGCGCCGGTCGGCGACAGATCGACGATCGACAGTCGGCGGTGGCCGAGTGCAATGCCGTGTCGTGGGTCGAACCAATGGCCGTCAGCGTCAGGACCGCGATGTGCGATCGCATCGGTCATGCGCTTCAGCGATTTCATGGCCTTATCGGCGTGATCGCCGCCGGGGCGCCAGAAGCCTGCTATTCCGCACATGGCTTCATGGAAAATCGATCAGAAAAGGCGTTGAGAATAAGTAAAGCCGGCAAAGTGTCGGAGCGGTTAACGATAGGACCAATATATGGCCGCATCCGTCACGACAAGACCGACCATTGGGCACACGACGCGGATGTGCTGGCGCGCGTTCGCTCTGGTACATTTCCCGTATTCGGATGGGCTGAAGGCAACGATTCGGAGCCAGTGAGATGAGCGAAAACACGTCGAAAGAAGCAACGAGCCCCGCACGCATTCTCGAAATGCGCGACACGCAAACGGGTACGGCTTATACCACCCCGATCATCACGGAAGGTCCCGAAGGGGACACGTACGTGAAGGCGATGGATTTGCGTAAGGTGAAGGCCGATCCGAGTGAATTCGGCCTGTTGACCTACGACCCGGCGTTCATGAACACGGCGTCGTGTCGCAGTGCGATCACGTTTATTGACGGCGAGAAGGGCATTCTGCGTTATCGCGGATACCCAATCGAACAGCTTGCAGAAAAAGCGACGTTCCTGGAAACGGCGTACTTGCTGCGCAACGGCGAGTTGCCAACGCAGCCGCAATACGATAAGTGGGTCAATGACATCACGTATCACACGTATGTGCACGAAAATATACGGAAATTTCTTGAAGGATTTCGGTATGACGCGCATCCGATGTCGATGCTGTGCAGCGCGACCGCAGCGTTGTCGAGTTTTTATCCGCAAGCGCGCGACGTTCACGATCCAGAGCAGCGCTACATCTCGACCATTCGACTGATTTCGAAGTTGCCGACCATCGCAGCGTTCGCGTATCGACACGTGAAGGGTTTGCCATTCATCTATCCGGACAACGATTTGTCGTACGTCGAGAATTTTCTCTCGATGGTGGCGCGCATGTCGGAGTCGAAGTACGAGGGAAACCCGGTGTTCGTGAAGGCACTGGAGGTGTTGTTCATTTTGCATGCCGATCACGAACAGAATTGTTCAACGAGCGCAGTGCGCGCCGTCGGTTCGTCGGGGGTTGATCCGTTTTCGGCGGTTGCGGCAGGAATTGCGGCGTTGTTCGGTCCGCTGCACGGTGGTGCCAACGAGGCCGTGTTGCGCATGATTCAGCAAATTGGCGACAAGAAAAACGTGCCGGCGTTTATTGAATCGGTCAAGAGCGGCAAAGGCGGCGATCGCCTGATGGGTTTCGGTCATCGGGTGTACAAGAGCTACGATCCGCGCGCGCGCATTGTAAAAAAACTTGCCGACGAAGTGTTCAAGGTGGTCGGTGTCGACAAGGATTTGGAAATTGCGCTGGAGCTCGAACGCATTGCGCTAAGTGACGACTACTTCGTGTCGCGCAAGTTGTATCCGAACGTAGATTTTTACACGGGGCTCATTTATCGCTCGATGGCGTTCCCGACGGACTTCTTCACGGTGTTGTTTGCGGTGGCGCGCGTATCCGGGTGGCTGGCGCAGTGGGAGGAAAATGTTCTCGACAAGGAACAGAAAATCGCGCGGCCGCGGCAGATCTACATTGGTAAAGGGGAGCGTAGTTACGATGGAAATCTGGCTGGAAAGTTTGAACCGGCGGGCAAGGACAGTATTCGGAAATAGCGATTGAAAATTTAGTTCGAGAATCAGGCGCCACGGTTAATTGCGACGTGGCGCCTTTGCTTTGTCAAAAATGGCTTCAATCGCTCACACTGCGGTAGCTGCCGTCCAACACGGCAGTCCACCAGCCATCCTGTGCCAAATACCAGTCAACTGTATGCCTGAGACCCGTTGCAAGCGTTTGCGTTGGCTCGAAAGCGAGTTTTTTCGCAATGCGCGACGGATCAATTGCGTAACGACGATCATGTCCCGGTCTGTCGGCGACGTGGGTCATAAGCGTGGCAGTGGACACACCACGCGCAGCGGGGCAACGAGGGAAACGAGTCGAGAGAAACGTATCATCCGCAAATCGCGCATCGATTAACGCGCAAATCATGCGCACAATGTCGATGTTCCGGTGTTCGGAACGCCCTCCGATGTTGAACGTCTCACCGGTAACATTTGCGTGAATAATTCGGTCAATGGCGACGCAATGATCTTCGACGTGAAGCCAATCGCGAATTTGCAGGCCATCACCATAAATCGGCAGTGCTCTTCCATGAAGCGCATTCACGATCATGAGCGGAACGAGTTTTTCGGGAAACTGGTACGGCCCGTAATTGTTGGAGCAGTTGCTGATTGTGATCGGCAAGCCGTACGTATGCGCGTAGGCACGAACAAGATGATCTGCGCCAGCCTTGCTGGCCGCGTACGGTGAACTCGGCGAGTAAGGTGTGAGTTCAGTAAACGGCGGATCGGTTGGCCCAAGCGCCCCATACACTTCGTCAGTAGAGATGTGATGAAAACGAACCGAATCTCTCCAATTACCGTCAACAAACCAGGAACGACGGGCGGCATCGAGCAAGACCTGCGTGCCAAGCACGTTTGTTCGGACGAATGCACTGGAGTCGACGATGGAGCGATCCACGTGGGTCTCCGCCGCGAAGTGCACCACGGTGTCGACGCCATGCTGCTCAAAGATATTCTGCACGAGCCCGACGTCGGTGATGTCACCATGTACAAAACACGCGCGACCTTCTTCACACAGTTTTCCGAGCGTAGCAAGGTTGCCAGCGTATGTCAGGGCGTCGAGTACGACCACGTGATCGGCCGGATACTTTTGTGTCCAGTAGTGAACAAAGTTTCCACCAATAAAACCGGACCCACCAGTAATGAGCAGACTACGCATGGAGGAGTTCCAGCGTAGACGCAATGATGCCAACGCGCCAATGCAGCGGTGTGGCACCGAGAATCGACCAACTTGAGTGCTTGTCAAGCAGCGACACGCGTGGGCGCCGTGCCGGTCGCGGAAATGCGCCACTATCAACCGGCACGACTGACGCCCCAGCACCTGCCGCATGAACGTGTTCCATGGTTTCAAGAACGCAGTGCGCAACGTCGTACCACGATGCAACGCCAGCGTCGCTGAAGTGCATTAACCCGCGCACGTTGTTTCCGTGTGCAAGACTCCAAATTGCAGATGCCAGATGTGCCGCACGCGTCGGCGTGC
>JBDUAX010000006.1:0-27808 GCA_040004455.1 Gemmatimonadaceae bacterium | reverse complement strand
CACTGACAATCTTTGCGCAACTCGCCCTGAACTTGCTATGGCTTCACTTGGCGTCATCGATACTGCGAAACAAACGGTAAGTGCATCGCAGTGGATTCGCGAACTCAAAATTCGCGCGCGGTCGGCACTGCAGCCAGTGCGCGCGTTGTCTGGTGGCAATCAACAGAAGGTTGCGATTGGACGATTGCTGCATCAACGAGCGCAGATCTTGTTGCTGGACGAGCCAACGCGCGGCATCGACATTGGCAGCAAGGCTGACGTGTACGAAACCATTGCACGCCAGGCGCAGAACGGATGCGCGGTGTTGCTGGTAAGTTCGTATTTGCCGGAGCTGTTTGGCATGTGTGATCGCATTGCCGTCATGTGTCGCGGAAGGCTGTCCGAAGCGCGTGCGGTAAGCGAGTGGACGCCGGAGCAGGTAATGGCGGTTGCGACGCGATGACATGAGATCGTCGCGCGTTCGGTATTCTCTTCTGAGCGTCGCGAAACAAACGAGCCCCCGCGACACTAATCGCGGGGGCTCGTTTGTAATCAACCGCCTGCTGCAATCACACGCGTTTCCGGCGCGTCACTGTGTAGCCGACCGCGAACAATCCAAACGCCATCATCGCGAATGACGCAGGTTCTGGGGCAGTTGTGGTAATCTCACGCTTTGTAAACGCACTGTACGTGACATCCGCTTGTGAGAAGTTGTAAAACGCCATGCTGCCGTCGTTAAAATTGCCGGCGAGATTGATCTGCAGTACGTCGTTAACAAATACCTGCAAAAGATTCGGCAGAAAGATGAAGGTAAAATCGTACGTGGTATTCGCTACCCATCCCGTGCTGCCAAGCGTCAACCCGCGCTGGAGTTCGGTCAGGGAACCATTGGTATTTCCGGCAAAATTGTTGTGCTGCCAGAATTCGTTGGCGGTTGGGATGCCGTTAACGCGGGAAACCGCGAGTCCGCGTAGCGCATTTCCACCCGGGCCGTCATTCGGAGCACCGAAATCGAAATTTTGCGTGCCTGCTTTCCAGTCCAACAGCAGGTAGTTGGCATTCGCGTTCGTGATGTCGTTGGTGTGATAACCCAACGCGAACCCGATAAAGTCGTCGTCGCCACCACCCGAACGAATACGTCCTTTCACTTCAGTGCCCTGCGCATTGAAGTCACTCGCAAACATTGTTGGCTGGCCGTTCACCGTCTGATGAACCGATGATCCGTCGGGAGCAACGGTCCACACTCCGGCGCCGAAACCGGGGACGGCTGGATACGACTGCGTACTCCAGGTGTTGAGATTGACCGGCACCTGCGCTCGGGCAACACTGGCACTGAGTGGAATGCAAATCAGTGCGACGCGAAATGCGTACTTCATTTTCATCTCTCCGGACTGCGGGTTTGCGCGTTGGCATTGCCTGGTGTTTGCACGTTGCGATGAACAACTGTGCAATGCATTGATGTCGAAACGCGCGCCTGTGAATTGTTAACCCGCGTAGCATACGAGTGATTGGAACACGCGTCAACATGATTTGCGTAAATGCCGCGTGCTAATTCGCAATGCAGTTCGCAACACACAAAAGTGGGACGATTTCATAGGGAGATGTCCGGTTTCAGCAATGTTTTACGCGATAATAAATTGGTCGACTTTCGGTTGTCGAAAACGCATTCGTTTTCCCCGCACGTTCACGCTCATGTCCAGCGTTCTCAACCATAAACCGATCTTGAGAACTTTTCAATGACAGACGATGCGCAAGCACTCGCCCTGCTCGCTTCCGTGCACTACAGCGAGCTTCTCGCGATTGCGCACAGAGAGCGGCATCGCTTGCGCAACGCGGCGACGATGGACACGCGCGCAGTGTTGCACGAAGCGTTCCTGCGACTTGTATCGCAGCGTCAAACACGGTGGGATGACCGACCGAAATTTCTCGCGGCCGCTGCCGCAACAATGCGACGCGTGCTGGTTGATCATGTCCGCCGCCGACACGCCGATAAACGCGATCACGGTCGACAACCCATCACACTCGATGAACAAATTGCGACAGTGGATATTCGCGACGAATCACTCGTCGCTCTCGACGACGCACTTACCGAACTCGCGCAGTATTCCCCTCGACTGTCGCGTGTAGTTGAGTGCCGCTATTTCGGTGGTATGACAGAAATCGAAACGGCGGAGGCACTGCAAGTAACCGAGCGCACCGTTCGCCGCGACTGGACCAAAGCGCGCGCCTGGTTGCAGTGTGTGTTGACAGAGAATGCATCTGAGTGATAATTCAGAATGATTTCTCGCACACTTGCGTCGCTCATCAGCGCTTTCTCATTCGTCGCGGCATCCGCAAACGCGCAGCCGCTACGCCCTGTCAGTGACACTACAACCACCGCATCTGGGCTCCGCTACCTATTTCTCAAACATGGTTCGGGCGCCGCACCGGCTGCTGGCGACGTAATGGTCATGCACGGCATCGGTCACTTTGCGAGTGGCAAGGAATTCTGGAACACGCGCACGACCAACGAACCATTTGAATATGTCGTTGGCGTGAGTGGAGTCATCAGAGGATTCGGAGAAGGCATGCTGCTTATGCACGAAGGCGATCGGGTCATCTTCATCATGAAGCCAGAGCTCGCGTACGGCGCGAATGGCATCACGGGCATTCCAGCGAATTCAACGCTCGTATTTGACTATGAAATACTCGCTGTGCATTCGCTGTCGATTACGCGCATGATGCGCGAGGGGGTGATGAACATCGATTCGACGATTGCTGCCGCACGCGCCTTGCCGAACTTGAAGGACTACTACGTGAGCGAAGAACTCATGCTCGACGATGCGACGAAATTCAGTTGGGGAGCGCCAGGAAACAAAGAAAAGATCCTGCAATTTGGCATTTCGTTGTTGCCAAATTCGTCGAAGCTCAAACTGGCGCTCGCAAAGCTCAAGCGAGCCCCAGCCCTTGCAGTTGCGTCTTCGATTCCTTCGCGAAACCCTCGATGTACTCGCGATCTGAGCGTTTCGATCGGCGTGGCCGATTGCTACGCGACGATCCGCGCGAGCGAAATCGCACAATTGCATGCAGTCGGGAACCGACGACGATTCGCCAGACTATATCCGGCGCATCCTGGCGAGTCCGTCCGCAACAGAAATCTCTTTGAGTCATGAACCTCTCAGCAAAAATTGAAGTACAGCGCGGAAATTGTGAGGCACTCGAGCACTTCCTCGCGGATCGCATTTACGAATTCAATGCACAGGCAACTGGATACTTCGATGGCGAATCGTTCAGTGCGACTCAGAAGGACAGTGAGGGAGCAGTTGTGGCCGGCATCACAGGTTACACATGGGGTGGCTGCTGTTTTGTGTCCAATCTGTGGGTCTCAGAAAGCATTCGCGGCTCTGGTGTAGGGCGCGGGTTACTTGTGGCTACTGAGCACGACGCGATTGCGAGGGGATGTTCGGTCGTGTTGCTCTCGACGCACAGTTTCCAATCCCCTGCCTTCTATGAACGGATGGGCTACGAACGCCGCGCGGTGATCATCGATCACCCTGTGGGATTTTCGAACATTTTCTACTCCAAACGATTGTCCCAGTCGTAACAATCAGAGCACGTCCAGCCCCCAATAATTTGCAAATGCTCCAGTTCGTCTTGCCGACGGCAACTTGGCGGCGTATTGTGACGTACCCTCCTCGCGACCCCCCGCCGGCGAATTGTGGGAGGGCCCTGCCTGTAACGAAGCGTCGGCGAATCGCAGTTCTCATATGGTGTGTCGAGCTCGGCCAGGTTGCGATGCCGCAAGAACGAGAAGTCGAAATTCCCACCGAGACGCTGACGGTCAGAATCATGGTCGTTAGCGACGTACGTTTGTATCGCGAAGGACTGGCCAGCAGTTTGTGCCAGATCGACGGATTCAACGTCGTGTGCACCGCGCGTTACGCAGATGAAGCGGCGCGTCTCGCTGCGTGCCGCCCTGACGTTCTGGTGCTCGACATGGGCGCGCGCGGTAGCGTCGACGTGATTCGTCGCGTGGCGTCGTCGGATTCAGGTACTCGAACAGTTGCATTCGCGGTTGAAGAAACGGAGCGTGGCATTGTTACTTGCGCTGAGGCCGGCGCTGCCGGTTACGTAGCCCGAGACGCAACGCTCGACGATCTTGTCAACACCATTCGCAGTGTCTCGCGCGGTGAGTTGTTATGCACGCCGCGCATTGCGGCGGCGCTGTTTCGCGCATTGCACGCGAGTGCGCCACGACCGGAGCCCGACCAGCTTGCCCTTACATTGACAGCACGGGAACGCGAAATCGCGCCGCTGATTGATCGAGGATTCTCGAACAAGGAAATTGCGGCTCACCTGCACATCGAAGTCGCAACCGTCAAGAATCACGTCCACAACTTGCTTGAGAAGTTGCACGTTGCGTCGCGTGGCGAGGCGGCTGCACGACTGAGATCAGAAAAGGGATTGCGACTACTGCAGCATGCGCCCGAGTACTCACGACGTCGGGCCAACGACGTGGCGTAATTGAAGTCATTGAGTGCGTCTGCGTACTGGATCCAGGATCTAAATCCGTAACCGCATCGCAGTCGGCTCCTCCGATCCATAGGCGAAGTGAGCGTGAGCCGTAGACTTCAGCGCACTCGTAAGCGAAAGGGGGATGACTCGCATTCGCATAATTCTGGCGGGCCTACCGGGGCTGCTGCGCGACGTCCTTGGTGAGTCCCTGGCCGCAGAGCCGGACTTTGAAATTGTAGGCAACGTCGACAGCGGAGTGGAGATTGCTCCGCTTGCTCGAACGACTGCGTCGCATGTTGTCGTGGTGGGCGACGCACCCGGCGCGACGACCGGGTCATTGCTCGCGCAGCAGCTGCGAAGCGCCTCAATGCCGGTCACTGTTATCGCAATCGGCGCGAAAGGTGACCGCGCCGTGGTCTTTCCGCCCAATGAGATGCCGGTCGAGCTTCTGGATCTGTCGACCGGCACTCTCACTGAGGCGATTCGGAGCTACCCCGCAGTGAAAGGAAGTACGAGGTTGCCCCCTGCCTGACTGTCGTAGTCGCCGTCGAGGAGAGTCTGATCGTCTTCGGCTTTTACTGTCGGCGTAACGGCTCCAACGGCGGAGGTTCCAAAGCAGGTGAGAAAAAATTTGCCCGTTGAGAAAGCCGCAGGGTCTCGTAGAGTGATGCGCACGATATTGGCAGCCGCCTGCAAATCCACCACCAGCCTTTTGCGAGCTGCGTTGATATCCTGCTCGAGAATGACGCTCGCTGAATTTGCCGCGACGCTTGATGCGAGTACGTTGCGATTGAACGTGATCTCAACCACGCGAATCTGTTCTGCAGCCTTGAACACAACATTTTGCGTGGCCGGCACCGGAGGTTTGATGTCTCCTGCCGAACTGTTTGCGAAGTTTGGATTGAGAAATCTGACGAGTGTGACCTGCAATGGTGTTGGCTGCGCTTTGCCGCCTACGAAAAACCAACTTTCGAAATCGCTTGCGCGAACGTGTGAGCCCGATGGAAACGCATACGCGATGCGTGACGTTTTTCCATCGGCGCGAAGGTCTGGCTGACCAAACGCCTGACCGTCAAGAAACACGCGCTTGACCGATGTTTTTGGATCGCTCCAAATCAAATGTCCCTTGAGCGTCACGCGCAAACGTATTTCCCCCGACGCCGCAATGCGTGCATTGCTCGACGTCTCGGGTTCCAGCTTCCTTGCCGTGCTCGAGGCATTTTTCGCGGTGCTTGCAGTCTTTTTTGCAGATGTTTTTTTAGCGACCACTGAGGCGCTGACTTTTCGCTGATTGGGATTCAGCGTGTTGGTGACCAAACCACCGGCGAGAAGACCCGTACCGATATTGAGACCCGTTCCCAGAGTCGTCAATCCGCCGGTCGTGGTCGTTCCGGTCGTCGTTCCGGTCGTCGTTGTTCCCCCTGTGCTAAGTCCCGTTGTGTTGGATCCGGGGGGCATCCAGACAATAACGTGATCATCGTTCGGATCACGCGTTACGGTTCCTTCGATGTAGACGCGCGCAAAACCAATTGAACCTTGAAAAAGTGATTCAATCGCGACCTGCACCGTGTCGGTCGTAAGACTGAGTGGATCTGGCGCTGCGTCGAGACGGATGCGCAGTCCATCTCTCGTGAAAGTCGCCGCAGCGAGCAGATCGTCGTTGCTCCAGTTGGTTGACACGACGTGCAGTGCATCGTTCGTGCAGCACGGTCGGTTGAGTGGAGGAAAAAGTTTTCGACAATCGTCACTAACGGTCCACGTTTTTCCGTCGGCGCCAAGAGCCAGAATTGCGAGACGACAGAAGTGGTGCGCGATACCGCGTGGCAGTTGCGGCGCAGGCGCCGTATTCGGAATTGCGAATGGCGGCCATTCGATTTCACCAGTCGCTGTGCGAGCTGGAATCACCCAGAAGTCACCGGTGCGAAATGCTCCGCCGCTGAACTGCACTTCGACGCCATCTTCGAGCGGGAGAAAAGCCGCTGTCGTTGCAACGCCATTCGCCGTGGCTGTCGCACCCCCTTGATCCCAGCGACGCAACTTGGGATGCAGCAAGCGATCAACGCCATCTGCGTTCGCAGAAAGCGGAGTAGGCGCAGCCTTCAGCGTGATGCGCCGCAATGACGAACTTACTGCGTCAATCTGCGCAAGTTGGCCCGGAACTCCGTTCAACTCAGAACGATCGTCGATGATTTCAACCCACTGGCCGCTTGCGAAACCAAGAACATCATCGGGCCCGAGATCATGCACCGTGATGTCTTTACCACTCATCTTCTCAATGGCAGTAACGACACTGCCGTTATCGCGTGACCACTTGAATGTCGCAGTACCGGGTGCACCCGGCGTGTGAACTTCGACGCGATAGAGTTGATTCTCCAAACGTCGAAAACCCGAGGTCGGCGGCACAACGCACGGACCACTGGCAGGTGCGGGCGGTTGCGTGCGCGCGTTCAGGCGACGATCGGGATCGGCCGAAAGATCATCCCACTCCTTGAATGATCCGCCGCACGTTGGTGCTATTCCGCTCAGTGTCGCAATCTTTGCATCGATGAGGTCCAACTCTGATTGCAGCTTCGAGATATCGCCTGGACTTCCACCCGCTGCTTTCAGCGCGTCGAGTTTTTTCTGGCCGTCGGCGCGCTTTGCTTGCAGATCTTTCACCTGCGCGGGATCACTGGCGGCTGTCGCGAGCGGCAACACGCGCACTTGCCACACCGTTTTTACACGTGTTGCGGTATCGGGACCACCCAATGCGACTTCGCGTAAAAGCGGATCGTCGAGCGGCGTGATGTGACGTTCCCACACGTCGAGATACACCATCGCGGCGGTTGACTTGAGCTTGGCGAGTTGGTCCAGCCAGGGCACCGGCGACGGAAGATCGGCCTGTGCTTCATAGGCGAGACCGTCGGTCTCATTCTCGCAGAGAATGCCGTCGGCGTAGAAGCGTCCTGCGCCAATCTTGAGCGCGTTCGCGGCTATGCTGATTGCAAAGCCCGCGTTGTCTTCCGGAGCGCCGCAGCGTCCAATGACATCACGCGCTTCCACCTGAATGCGCCGCCGCTGCAACGCCTCCTGCTCGTTCCAGTCCGCGTCGGTCTGGACTCTGCCCTGCTGCATGCGGACGCCGCTATAATGTTTCGTGGCGTCGAATGTCTCGCGGCTGATGTCTCCCTTCATTCGAAATCTCCTGGCGTGAAGCAGCGCTGAACGCGTTGCCGATCGTTCGGTGTTGCAAAGGCGTTAGCTCGCATGGAAAACTCCCGCTTCAAGGCCAAAGCGCAGATATTCGTCGAGACGAATTCCGAGATTTGTTTCGCGTTGCGGTGCGAACACGTTGTGGAACGCACCAATTTCCGATTCATCATCAGCGCCGGTGCGGATTTCAGCTGCACAACGATCGCTCAACTGACAGTACGCGGAATCGCCATACCGTTCCGCGGTAAACTGCGGTTGAACGCGAAGCGCATCGTCTGCGTTGGCCGGCTGGCACCGGTAACGACGCGGTGTGCGCGAGCCGAGTGGTATGAAGGAGAAGCGCACGCAACCGTCCTGGCGCCGGTCTGAGAGTACCGGAAAAGTCCAGCTGTCGGCCGCGGCGAGACGCGCGTTGAGAATTGAATTTGACACGAGTCGCAATACGCGCGAATGCACTTTGCCGATGACTGTGCTGTTCACGATGCGAATTTCGCCACCTGCGCTGATTCCATCGAGCGCCGAATACGCAACGCCAGTTGGATCAGCCGCGTCAACAATGCTCGATGTTACGCTGACGGTTGCGTCTTCGTGTGCGCGAATACCGCCGACAATCGAGTGATCAATTTCGAGCGTCACCAAATCGGACTCGATTATGATACTCGGCACAGCTAGTTGCTTCGGTGTGCCGTCCACGTTTAGCGCAATGCCGGGAACAAGGGTGCAATGACGAATGCGGAGCGTACCTCGCTTGGCCGTTGCCGGAACGCGCACAGTGCCGCCAAGCAACAGCAATCCGTTCAACGTGACATCTGCATCGTCTTTGAGATCGATCACCAAATCGGCGTTGAGTGCAACGGTGGGTCGGCGACCGTCAGCTGCGCGCAATTCGATATGCGCGCCCTGCGGCGCACTGAGCGCGAGTGCGTCGGTATAGCGACCGTTGTCTTTGATTTCGACGACGCCCGAAGGCGTGAGCGATGCGAGCCCGCTGGCAATTGTTTGCGGCGAGGTTGCGGCAATGATCGGTTGCAAACCGCTTGTGAACGTCTTGGTGCGCGCGTATGACCCGCCCCCCATTTCTGCCGGGAATCCGTAGTGGAACGTCACGATGGGATTCTTCATATCGATTGCGTTTCCGTCGACTGTGAGAGTCGCGGGAAGCGATAGTCGGCCAAGCACGGGATCGATCAACACAGTCGTTGTTGGCGTATACGCCCATCCTGAACCGAAATCAGACAAGTCGCTTGCAGTCACTGCACTCGTCGGAAGAATCGTGTTGCCAAAGCGCACGGCAATGCTGTCACCGTAAAACGCGCCAATGTTGTCCCACAGTTCGCGTCGTGTGATCGGCTGCGGCACATTCGTTCGCTCGGCGATGTGCGTGATGGTGTCCTCAGCAACAGCATGGTTGAACAGTGGAGCGTTGCTGCCGGTCGGGCTAAACATGTAGCGACGATCAGTTGCCGCTGCGACCAATTTCACCGCGGGTGATGCGGCCAGTTCGTAGTCGTTGATGCGCCACAAATACAAGCCAATATTTGGAATGTTGAAACGCCCGCGACGCCGGGCGATGCGACGTACGTCGGCAGTATGCGCGGCCGTGTCAAACGCAGTGCCAATGCGTGCAAGATTCGCACTCTTTCGCATGTTCACCCACGCGATGTTTTGCGCGCGGATGTGATTCATGTACTGCGTTGTCGCGAGCAACTGGAAAAACTCGACTACACGCGCATCCCAACCGGTTACGTCGCGAGCGAGTTGTTCCAACATCGACGCCGTGCCCTTACGACGGCGGAAGGCGATCGTGTTTGCAACTTCCGCACGCGGGCTGCCGATTTTATCAGTAAGTCCGTACAGCGTGCGATATCCAATCAGATCGCCGATATACGGCGCCACCCAGGGCGCGCACGTTTCGATGAACTGATCGTCGTACAACTGCTCGATGTCTTCCTCGATCACGGCCACTTGCGATCCGATGACATCGATCAACGCGCGGAGCACATCCTTGGAATCGCCAACGCCCTCACCATCCCGCAGGCGATAGACTGCCGGCAACAGCTCGAAGAGAGTCTTCGAATCAAAGCTCATGGCATCACTCCTGGCGCAATCGCGTCTGCGGCGAGCGTAAGCAATTCAGCAGCGAGTGTCGCGGTGAGTGATCCAACCTGTGGTAGCGCCGAGGGTAGTGATGCAACCAGACCGCTGCCGCCAACGCCGTCTTTCCGATGAAGAGAATCAACATCGACAGCAATCACACCGGCGACGTTCTGTAACGTTGCTATGACTTCCGACAACGCGACTGCCTGACCGAACGCGCGCGCCTTGAAACCAAAGTGTATGCGCGCGGCGGCGACTACCGCCGCATTCACAATGACCGCATCGAAGTCCGGGTCGATCTTGAGCTTGAATGCAACTACGAAGGTGGCTGGCCTGTAGCTGGCAACGCGAATCGGAACGAACGGATCTCCGGCGGCGCGAATCGCACTTGTAAGTAGCGCAAGAATGTCACCGGCTACTGCGGCGCCGTCTGATCCCGCGACAGTGACGAATACGCCGCGTCGCTGACCATCCCACGTCCATGTTGCGAGCGATTTCGCGATGCCGGCGTAGCCGCGCGCGAAGTCTTCGTAATCGCGCAACGACACAACGCGATCGAGCGTGAGCACCGTTATGGGAGCGTTCTCACTCGCATTGTCGCGCGGTTCAGCGTCAGCACCACCGGATGCAAGTTGCGGATTAATGGCGCCTTTGAGACCAATGGGCCGCGTGAGCAATGTTGACAACTGACCCGCACGCACGTTTCCCCCGGCACCAGTTCCCTTTCGGTACAACGCGCGAACGTTCTCCTGCCCCGTTGGCAATCGAGCACCGTGAACGCCGTCGCCAAATTGCACGACAGTGTTTCCGGCGTCGTCCAAGCGCGTCGCGTAAATCCGTTCATCCGGACGTCGATTGTAGAACGACGCCACTTCGGCCCACTTCACGTCGTTCACGCGCAACTCAAGCGTTGATGCCGTACCGCTGGGCGATGTCGCATTGCGAACAAACGTCAGTGGGGGCTGACGCAGCGCGAGTCTCTGATAGCGTTTCGAACCATCGCCGCTGCCGAGCACCTCGGAAACTGTTTCGCCATGCGTGGCGTGAGCAATGTTTCCGTAAATCGTCATCGAAGCGAGCTTGTAGTTGTTAAGGAGCGCGGTTGTAAATACCAACCGGCTTACGCCACCAACAAGTTCTACATGATCGAGCACGATTGACTCGGAAACACTGGCGCCATCGGACGCACGCTTGCCTGCAATAAGCAGCGTGCGTCCATCGGGAAGGTCGCCGATGTCGGTGTCGACCATCAACGCGCTCACAATTCCGGTTACCGGTGGATCAATTGGACTCTCGGCCAACGGCAACAGTTCGCTTTGCCCATAAACCGAAGTCGCGCGCACTTTGTCATCAAAATCCGCTCGATTCTCACCAGAAATCGACAACCGCGTGGTCTTGCCGGAAATGGCGAACTCAGAGCGCGATGACGTGACGGCTTCACTCACCGAGAACAATTCGACTTCGTCGGGTGTTGCGAGCACGAGCCAACTTCCGGCAATTATGCCAGGGTAGACTGCGTCGAGGTCGAACGTCGGTGTGCTAAACACATTGCCAAGACTGATGCCAGCCGAAATTCGCTGCGCTAGCAGTACAAGCGCGCCGCCCTGAAACACAGTGAAGTCGGGCCACTCCTTCTTTTGTGCAGCCGACAAATCTGCGGTGATATCGAGATAATTCTTCTTGAACTCAACTGACATCGCTTTCCACTGCGGCGCGTTGTAACCGAAAATGGAAGCGCGAGTTCGAAGCGCGTATACTTTGGGCGCCGACGAAACCGCGACAGCCGGGTCGACCGCGCCAACACGAGCGCCGAGCACGATGTGAGTGCGGTTCGCGCTGAAGTCGGGGAGTACTTGCGCAACGCGACGCGCGTCCCAGTGTTCATCGGTTGAACTGGCTTCACGTTCCGGTCCGACAAGCAAAATCACATCACCGACCCTGAGATCGGTGGTGGTGCCCGCCAACCACAAGTTCGACGACATCGACGCGGGATCTTGCGTGATGGTCTTCTTCGGCTTCATCGCGTTCCACTCAACGCGCGCTTCGATTTTCTCGACAGTTTCGAATGTTTGCGGCTTCTCGTCGTGACCCGGAATGCTCTGCACTTTGACGCCGATGTCGACCGTAGCAACGCCGGGGGCACCAACAGCATCGTCAACGGTGAATGCAAGCAACGTGCTTGCAGCCACGCCCGGCTTGAGTTCGTAGCCAATAAGCCGTGCAAGTTCGAGCACCGAAACACGTTCTGTTGCTGTGCGTAAATACGACTCATTTGCAATTCGTTCGCCGTAGAACGTGAGCACATCGCCGACTGTCGCTACTGCGTCCAGCAGTGCAATTGAAAAATCGTCATCGGCGCGCGTTGCGAGTCCTGCAAGTTCTGGATGCGCGCTGCCCGCGAGTGCGGCGAGCAACGATTCCTTGAAGTCGTGCCAGGTGCCGCTACGGTACGCGATTGCACTCAAACCAGGACGGTTGAATACCGCGTTCGGCGTGCTTGGACCGATGCCTTCGCAACAGCCGCAGCTCGAGATATCGCGTAAAGTTGGATCGAGAGGCGTGGTCATTTGCCACCTGCTACGTCGAGTTTGAACACGCCGCGATCGGGGAAGTTCGCGCTGTTTTCGAGTTGCGCAATTTCAAGACGGCCGAAGGCTATTACGCCATCAATGAGCCCTTTGAAACTCGGTGTTCCCTGACGTTGGAATTGAGTGATCTTCACTGAATCAACACCGTCCACTGCATAGGCGGCCGCATACAGCACCGACAAATAGATTGGCTGACCGAACGTGAAGTTGTCTTCGTGGAAAACACCCTTCGTTCCGTTTGGCAGCACGCGGTCGCTGAATATTTCGAGCAGCGCGCGTTTTACGTCGGAGCGGAAGTAGTCGCGCTTCGCACACACTTGCATCGCAACCTCAACCGGAACGAAACGCGGAGTATTTATTTCGAGATCGTGACCCGCCATGCGAAATGGTTCGAGCTGCACTGGAAGTTCGGGATCGAATGGCGAATCCGGAGTCTTGCTCGCAAACGGGTCGACTGTGACGAAGACTGTGCGCCAACTCCCCGTCCACCTGAACGTGGCTGCTGCCTGCTGAATTTGCGGGTGACGCCCGGCCATCGTAGCGTAGTCGTCAGTCGTAACCGCACGCTGTTGCGTGCGAAACGCTACTGGCGCGAAACGACGAACGTCTTCGACTGTTTCGAGATCAATTCCACCGACTGCAGGCAACAGGTTTCGCACATGATCGATTCCGGCAATCACGGTCGTTGCAATGTGCGCGATTGAATCGCTGCCAACATTGCCGCGCGTACCGTTGCCGACACGATAGAACGCCGTGAACACCGTGGCTGTGACCGGGCGCATGCCGTTTACGCCGTCGCCAAATCGCAATTGCGCCGTGCTGTCTGTTTCGATCTCGGCGACAAAGTCGCGCGCAGTTGAACTGGAGCCCAGCAAATCGCGATGCACTGCCCAACGATCTTTTGCCGCGTCGCTTTCGAGATGCATTGCGGGAAGCGCACTGCCAACGTCCCAGCGCATCATTGCTGACGCCGCGGCCGCAGCATTGAACGGCGCAGCGCACGTGATTGGCTTGCGTTGCAGAATCGGACGGAAGCGAATGGGTACCGGCTCGCGTGCATGATCGTCGCAACCACATGCTTCGGTGGATGGGCGCAAAATACTCGGCGCAGGAACTGCGTCGGGCACCACTTCCGTCACGCTCAGGCCGTGGTCCGCGACGACGATATTACCGCGCGCGACGCTCACAACGATCGGCACCGCGCCGCCGTCAACATCGGTCACCGTCGCTGAAACGCATAGCGGAAATGGCAACGCGTCGGCCGCGCTCCACTCGATGCTGGTGACATCAACGGAGTCGTTCGTCGCTGGTGTTTCAAAACGACCGCCAAGGGGGTCGCTTAAAAGTCGAACGTTGGTGAGGCGCACCGCAACGCGATTGTTTGGATTGGCGTCTCCGGGTTCACCGGTTTCAGGACCGCAGATTTCCTCGAAGACCAGCACATCCCCCACTTTCAACTTGTCGAGATGGCCGAGTAGCGTCGCGCGCGTCGCGCCCTTAGGCAAGCAGCAGTCCGATGCGCCCCACGAGTAGAAGAACAGTTCGTTGTGTTGCGGGAATAGCGTTGTGTCGACAAGTGGTTCAAAGACTTCAGGACGTAAATTCGCGAGCACCGCGCCAACGTGCGCGTCATCGAGTACGGGTGATGCCGCAACACGTGTGAGAAATTTCGTCGTTACCCCCGTTATTGCATTCGCACGCGGCAACACAATACCAACACTCGGCGACACCGTGTTGTCGAGCAAAACCTGCACCCAAACGCGCGCGTTGCACCCATCGTGCATCGGGTAGTCAACAAGGCGCGCGTGACGGCGAACTGAAATACGTTTGCGCGCTGTGCCAAGGTATGCTTCGGTTGCGACCGCGTCTTGTCGATACGCGAGATAGTCGGCGACGTACGCGACCAGTTCGACGAGCGTGATGCCAAGGTCAGGTGCGTGCCGCTCAGTCCATTCGGGGCTCAATACCGCAATGCGATCGAGCATCAAGCGACGGAACGTCGCGTAGTCGCGCGCGAGATAGTCAATGTCTATGCGAGGCGTCTCGACGGGCGGGCAATCGCACGCTGGCGCGCAATCGAACTCGCTCGGGCAATCCGCACGGAACGAGAAGTCGACCGCTGACAGCATTGGATCAAAACTCGCCGGTGCGTCGAGTGTGTCGGCGCTTGCAACAACTGACAACCGGTAAATCGACCCGTCGCCGCGCACGCTGGTGCGCAACGTGACGGAATTTGCCGTCTTTGAGAGAATCGTGACGGAAATATTTCGGCTGTCGCTGCGTTCACCGCCGTCAATTCTGATTGTCGCGGGCGTTAATGCCGCGAGATGCGCAGCCGACAGCGGATTGACAAAGAACACCGAGAGCTTTCGCTGCCAAAGCAGGCGATCACGCTCCGTTGTTGGAAGCGCCGCGAACAGCACGCTGTCAACGGCATCGAGGTCTGCCGCAAGGAGATCGGCGACTTCGAGAAAGTCGATGCCATTAAGCACCGGCTTTTCCTGAAGCGCGGCGCGACGGTGATCGTCGCAACAGAGAAACACGGTTCCGGACATCGCTGTTTCTCCTACCTGGCCAATGTTGCCACGCGTGTCTCTCCGGTGCGACGCACGACATATCGCACTTCAATGCGGAGAGTTGAATCGTTGGCCTCGACTTGCACGTCTGTCACCTCGATCAAGTCACCCAGCCATTCCTGTAACGACGCTTGCAACGACAGGCGCATTGCGGTCGCCAATGCATCGCTGTTTGGTGCAAACACCAGTTGTTGCGCACCACTTCCGAATGTTGGGCGATTCACTCGCTCACCGGGCGCAGTGAACAACAATTGTTCAATCATGTCGTGAATGTGCGCATCATCGTCTGCTTCTGCGGTCCGTCCGCGACCATCAAAATGCAGAGGGAAGTCGATGTTCATCGTCGGTCTCCTCTAAATAGCTGTGACGCGCGGTTGAACCACGAGCACCGTGAGTGGCGTGCCAGTTGGAACGCACACAGCAACTCCGCTCTGCACCACAACTGGTGCACCCCCAGCCGTTACGCGCGTTGCGCCCATAACCCATTGCGCAGTGACGCATGGCCCGCCGGACACGGGGGGGAACGGACAACCAGCGACTACATATGGTGTTGCAATTGTTGCAATCGGTTGGCCGCTCACGAGCACGCGCGGAAACGGAACGGTCGGTGTGGCCTGGCCGCCGTGCGCGCAGATCACTGTTGCGCCGAGGTGAACGATGGGTCCGGGCATGGTCAGTTACTCCTCGGCGTCATGTGATCACCAGTGCGCCAGAGTTGATAGTGACCGTTGGTCCAGCCATCACAATCATCGCGCCCTTGCCATTCGAGATGGTGATGCCGACATCGTTCACCATGATCATCGCGCCGGTCGCGGTCTTCATAAGAATTCCGCCGGCTGGACCAGGCAGATCTGACAACTGAAACGTCACCTGCGCAGCTGTTTGCATGAACACCGATGACAGCGGCGGTTGCGTTGCGAGTGCAAGTGCAGGAACGTCGGCCGCCGAGCCGTACCATGCTCCAGACCAAATCGGATAGTCGGGGTTTCCGCCTTCAAACTCGACCCACACACCGGTGCCGATTTGTGGAATCGACCAAAACCCCATTTGCTTTCCTGTTACCGGAAAACAGGGCATCGCCCAACTCGATGGCAGCGGACCGAGCACGTCGGGTACTTGCACCATGATGCGCCCCATCTGCATGGGATCGATGTTGTTGAGCACCATGCCGCGATACTTGCCGTAGTACTTGGCCGAATCGGTCATGTGGGCACCACCGGCGTGATTGAAACGAGTGCGTTGCGCGTGAGCGAAAAGCGTTGCTTGAACTCCCCTTGTCGAAGCGAACTCGTCACACTCTTCACGTAGTACAAACCGTCGAATGCCAGGCCTGCGCCGCGCACACCAACGAGTTGTCGCGCCTTGAGCAAACGACCGTAGCGCAAAACGTTCAGCGATCCGCTCCCTTCTACGTTATCCGACGATTCCGCAGCAGCCGCAATTCCTTTTCCGATTGCGGCAATCGGCGAGAGTTTCGCGGTGTCCTTCATCAGTTGGAATTTTGTTGGAAACGGAATTGCGATACCGAGTGGTGGCTGTAGCGGATTGAGATCGGGAATTGGAATGGGAATTGACGCTTTCGATACCGGTTCCTGGATGAACACAATCGGCATCGCTTTTTCATTGTGCTTCACGTTAAACGTCAGCGACTCGACGTTAGTGAATGCATCCATGTCAGTGTTGAGCGCGGGTTGCGGAATACCGATTTTTATTTGCGGTCCCCAGTACGCGGTGTTCATTCCCGGTAGTGGACCGGGATCGATGTAGAACGTATGACCGACGTCGGCAGCAAGGCGATTGATGTACGCGAGATCGGTTCCCTCGTGTGAGGGAATGCGATCGGTCGGAATTGGGAGATCGGTAAACAGCGACGGAATGACGAGCGGGATGATTCCGAACACCGCGTACTTGGCGATAATGAGTGCCACTCTCGCCTCAGGCGGCATCGCCGGATACGGAATGCCATTGAATTCCTGGCGGTCCATCACTGTCGTGAGATCTTCACCAGTGATCGTCAGCGTGGACATTCCGGCTTGCGCAGGCGCGATTTCCTGTCGCGTGATAATGCCATCGGCCAACACATTCGGCGTGCCGTTAATTGTTGCGACGAGTATGACGCGCAGCGCCAGTGGCGACGCGTTTGCCGCAATGAGAAACACAGTGTGCAGCGGGGAGCGATTTGACAGTATGAACGACAGTTGAAATCCCGATCGTGAGCCGGCGCTTGTCGTCACTTCAACTCCCTGTAGCGCTTCCATCACCATGCGCGGTGCTGGAATTGGCACCACGGGCCCGATAAGCAGGGTGAGTTGAATGCCTTGAATCGCCATACGAATTCTCTAGCGCTCCTCGGTCATCGCGGGAACGTCAGCGGGCAGCGTAATGCGAATAACATTCCCTGCGTCGTCGGTCAGCGCTTCAGGGGCAATTGCGCCGTTCGCGTCGGCAATTCGCCAGAACTGTTCGGAATCACCAAGATACTGCGCCGCCAGATGATCCAGGCGTTCACCTGCGCGCACAACGTGGGCGCGCAGCAAAGCGAATCGATCTGGTTGCGGCACGAAACGTCGACGCAAATACGCAATGGGTCGGCTGTCGGGTCCGTCGACGGTCGCAATTTCGATATCGTGGTATCGACTGGTTGGCGAAAACTTGTCGTTAGTCATGAATACTTCCTCACGGAATGCCGCTCAAGCCGAGTGCAGAGAGCGATGCGCCAGTCACTCGTTGTGCGAGGCGTTCTTTGTTTTGCTGGTAAATCATGTACAGCGACCCACCCTTGGTATTGAAACCCAGGTCGTCAATCGACAGCACGCGCATAGACAAACTGACTTTCGCGCGCAACGGATTGAGTTGCGTATCGAACGCTTCTTCAGTTACGCTGCAATCGGTGACACGCACGGGAACAACTCGCTGTTTGCTCCACACGAACAGTGAGAGCGGCGCTTGCAGCGGAAGAATTTCAAGCGTTCCACCGGCCTGCAGCGAATTGTTGGCGATGAGTTGTCCGCTGGCGGGATATAGCAGCGTTTCCAGCGCGGCAAGTTGCGGAGCAATTCCGAATTCCGTTGCGGTTGAATCGGCCGTCTCGAGTTGATCGATCGCGTCGATCTCTGCATCAATTTTGATAGTCTCAACGGGCGGTCCTTTCAATCGCAGCGCTTGTGAGCGATCGTGGCCGTCGTCACTGACCGTTTGCGGGTGTAATGAACGCGTGAGCGTATCCGGATTGTATTGCAACGTGATAACGCGTTTGACTTGCCCTGAGTCGGGATCGACGAGGACAATTCCGCCGCGAATCAGGCGTGGCGAATTCGTGAAGCTGCTCATGATTAAGGAGTGCCCGTCGGCGCGGTTGCTGCCGGTGGCGGCGGAGCAGGCGCGAATGTAGAAGTGGCGAAGAATTTCGAATCACTTTCCGGCGCGTCGAAGTGTTCGTGCGCCGATGCGTCGAGACTTCCGTGATGGAGATATGCAAGGACACGCTCGCCAATCACCGAGCGTGTTGTAACGCCCGTTGACGCTGAGTGCGAGCTCGTAAGGCGCCAGGCGTAGCGCGCAGGGTTGGACACCACCGCTTTACCCTGTGCAATGAGCGCAGCGTCGTCTGGAATTACAGCCTTCGACGAAAACGTTCGCGTTCCGTTCTTCGCTTTTCCGCCCTTGACTGCGGTCTGGCCGGGCACGGTAACGGAAAGTGTGAAGCCGCCTGATGCCGGTGTATGCGTGACAACAGGCGCATCAGTTGCCTTGAAGTGATTCGCGGCGAAGTCCTCTCTGTAGACTCTATTCGCCTCTGCTGCGGTAGCGGGCTCTTCGAGTGTGTAGGTGAGCGTTGTTTTCTTGTACACACGTTGTCCGTGCTGCGAAAACGTTCCCTGAGCGTTGGCAACTGCAGCTGACCGCGCATCCGGCGCAATTAATCCTTTCACGAGCGCGGCACGTTGCTTGTCGGACAAATGCGCATACATCGTGTCCACTTGCGGTTTGATGTCCGAGTCTTTGAACAGCGTTGTACCGGGTTGCTGAAACATTGGCCCAGAGAATGCTTCGAAAGTGTTGGCTTCTTCGGCAAGGGCATCCTGCTCGCCCTTTCGCGATTTGAGTTCGGCTTTGATGTCGGCGCCGCGCTGTTTAACAACCGCGTTACGATCTTTTGTTGCAGTCGCCTTGTCTGCACCCTTGAGAGCCGGATCGACTGGAGGCGGCAGCGGATGCGAGGCTTCCACCCCAGCCTTGAATTGCGCCCGGGCCGCTTTCTCGAGCGTGGGATCGGTGCCGTAGACTTGTTCGTGCGTTGGCGCTGTTACCGTACCTTCACCACCGAATGCTTCGTCGAGTAGCTCGACCATCTCCTGCGTTCGGCCAATGTCGCAACCCTTGATGTGAATCTTTGTTGACGCGTCAATTTGTGTTGCAACACTCGCGAGCGACGACGCGCCCCCCTTTGCCGGATGCAGCGCGTCGCGCAGTTCCGGCACAGTGAGTTTTGTGTCTTTGTCAGCTCCGTTTAACGCGAATGACAACGTTCCGTCTTCGTTGGCATGTGAAACGATGTACACATTACCAATCGCAACCTTCACATTGGTCGAAATCCACGAAAGCAAATCGGCGAAATTACGAATAGATGTCACAAACGTCGCGCCAGACAAATGCGAGCGATAAAAGCGTTCGGCCATCTTGTAGAACGGATTGCCAGTTCCCTTCGTGTCCGCACCCATGATGAACACGTAGTCCTGACGCGGAACTACTGCGGCCGGTGTTGCAGTCGCTGTTGCAGGTGTTCCCGGCTGCGGCGATCCCGTCGTGGTGGCGGTTTTGGGCGCGTCGGTTTGCGCGGTACCAGCTGGCTGGCGACGCAACACCCCAGGCCCGCTCATTCCGGAATTCTGAACGACGTGCGCCAGTTCGTGCGCCAGTAGAGACTGGCCGCCAGGCGTAGACGGCGCGTATCGTCCTCCAGCGAACGCGATGCGATTTCCCACAGTGTAAGCGTTCGCCTCCACATCGCGCGCAGAAGACGCGGCCGCTGCGTTGTCGTGAACGCGCACGTCTGAAAAGCGATGGTCGAATTTCCGCTCCATAACCGTCTGCACCGATCCATCAAGCGGCTGGCCGTCAGAACGCAGCGCTTTGTGCACACTCTCTGGCGCTTCGTTCGCCGAAAAATCACTTGACGTCTGCGAGGCTTTCTGTCGCGGCACTGTGCGCGTTGTCCCTCTCGGCGCATCGCTCAATGCTGTTGCGGCTGCGTGATCCGCATCGACCTCGGCAGCGTCGCGTTGCGCGCCGAGCGTGAGAGTTGGCGCCGGACGCGCGACTGCGGGGGTGGCGTTGGAATTTGCGTTACGGGGGGAACGATCAAACATCAGCGTCCCTCCGGTTGCGAAGGCACGATGCCGATGGTTCCTCGTTGAGCTGGCGCTTGTGCACCACGGGCAACTACTGCACCGACAATCGATCGAGAGACTCCGCGCGCAATTGCGTTCGGAGAGTTCACTGTTGCGTTCAATCGCACATCCGGCGCGCGCACAGTCGATTCACCATCAATTTGGTATGCACTCGCCGCGACGTTCGCCCCCTGCACCTGCTTTAGTTGCGCGACAAGTTCTCTCTCGATGGCGTCGGTAATTCGATGCCGTTCGCGCGGATCGAATCCGATCAACACCAGTTCGTCGACGATGAATTCGACGCGCATCAGGCTTTCCCCCAGCCGCGCATTTCTGCGTCCGACGGTGTCCGCTCTGTCTTCGCGTATTCAGCACGCGCGGCCTGGGCGAGATGACTCATCGTGATACTTTCGTTGCGGTCGGCCGCTATGAAGGCGCTGCCGAGTGCGATGTTTCGAATTTGTCCCCCCGCGACGTTGAGCTGCGCGAGGCGATCCCAATCGAAGTCCCGCGTTTCTATTCCGGCCGGAAAAGTCGTGCGCCAAATGGCCGCGCGCTGCGCTGTATCAGGAAACGGAAATTGCACCATGTACCGAATGCGACGCACGAACGCCGGATCGAGTGCGTTGCGCATGTTCGTTGTGAGAATTGCCAGTCCACTAAACGATTCCATACGTTGCAGCAGATAACTCACTTCGATGTTCGCGTACCGGTCGTGGCTGTCTTTCACTTCGGATCGTTTTCCGAACAATGCATCCGCTTCGTCGAACAGAAGAATCGCGCTGCCACCTTCGGCGGCGTCAAACAACTGTTGAAGATTCTTCTCAGTTTCGCCGATGTATTTGCTGACAACACTGGCGAGATCGATGCGATAGAGATCAAGCCGCAACTCACGCGCAAGTACCTCCGCCGCCATCGTCTTGCCCGTTCCCGATGCGCCGGCGAACAGTGCGGTGATGCCGAGTCCACGCGCGCTCTTCGACGCGAAGCCCCAGTCGTCGTACACGCGATGCCGTTGTCGCACATGCGACGCAATTGCACGAAGTACGTGTTGCTGTTGCTCCGGAAGAACGATGTCGTTCCACCCCGCAACGACTTCAATGCGTTGAGCGAGTCCGTCCATGCGCGGGCGCGTGGCCGCACGACACGCGTCCCACAGCGCATCGGCACTTGTGTTGGCGCTATCTGTATCCGCACTCGCGGATGCACGACGCAAACGAGCAGGAACCGCAATTGCGCGGATGGTCGAGCTGTCCAACTCAAATTGCGCGCTAACGCGGGCGAGTGTGCCATTGAGTCCCGCTGCACTTGCACCCAGCGCATCGTGCCAAAGTGCGAGTCGCTCACTTCGGGTGGCCGTCGGAACGATGAATGCGATGGCGTCCTGGCCGAGCGTTGCCAGTGGTTCTTGCACGCATACCATTGTCGGGGCACGCAACAATTCGACGAACAATGCAACTCGGAACCCGTCGGCAGTGTCAGGCGCGTCAATGACAATCACTGATTGACTCAACAACGCCTCGCGCGACAAAATACGCGCCAGTGCGAAACGTTCGGCGTTGGTAGCGGGTATTTCCGTTGCGCGCATTAACAACCCTTCGCAGCCAAGTATGGCGCACGTTGACGCGGCCATCGAGAGTCTGGCGCCGGCATCTGCACCAGTCACCTGAACTGCAAGCGCACGACCATCTGTGGTGTTGAGCGCAACATCAACCGTTTCGATATGACGTGCGATGTTTGTTGCGAGATCATGATGCCGCACACTGCCAATCGGATCAGCGCGCAAGACCCGTGCGACCCCTTGCAAGCGTTCGTCGGCAGGGGCCACTCCCGCGAGAAAATGCAGAATGCGCTCATCGAGTCGGAGCGCTGCCGTCGTGAGCCCGGTTCCTGATAGTTCAACGAGACGCCACGCGCGCAGCGGTGCGTCCGGAGCGAGCGCGCTCCAATGTGCGTCGGGAAGAAATGCTAACGCGAGCCCAAACGTGGGTCCGCGCTTCGTTCCATCGGCAATTGCATTGGCAAGCACCGGTGCAAAGCGCGCATCGAGTTCTATTCCGGCGCAAAGCAGTACAATGTCGCGCTCGAACGACGACAGACCAAAGAGACGTACCAGCGAAGCGAGCGCTAACTCGGCAACTTCATTGCGTGGGATCGCCGCGGCCTCAACGCTCGGCGCAGGTGCTTCGACACCCGCGTGATGCGCAAGCGCAGCCAACACACGATCGAGGGACTGCGCGACATCATGTTGGTTGGCGGTTGACCACTCGCTGCCCGTCATAGCAGTGCCACGCGGGGCGCGTTGAACAATCCGCCTGCGTCCTGCGTGAGCACGCTCTCTGCGCCGTCAACTTGAACGCGCACGAGATACGTACCGGCAACGACACGCGAGAACGGAAAGTCAATGGTGTTGGTGTCAGGAACACCTGTGGCAAGGCCATTGTTCGCCGGCGCATTGAAAGAATATCCGTGGGTTACAGCAGGCAGAACCACGTTCATTTCATTAAGCAACAACGAGACGCGCTGATCTCGTCCAACACGAGGGCTGAACGCTATGTGCAGCGAGCCTGCGCGCAATTGTGTAGGCACGCCATCGATTGTCTCGGTTGATGAAGCCATTCCGAGAACATCAGCCGGTGGAATCGTCGCTCCGTTAGTGATCGTCGGTCGCAGCACAAACGCTGCCGCATTCGATTCAGTGCCACGATGATCAACCAGCGGATCGCCCATTTGAATGCGCTGCACAATTTGAATGCCTTTGACGCCAGCATACAATCCCGCTGGCAATGGCGATGTGAGCACGAGTTCAATGCGATCGGGCGTCAATGACGTCGGCGGCGGAACGATTTCGACGCCGTGCAAATTCACAATCGTGCTGTCACCAACGAGATCGTGTCCACGAATTGCAATGGTCGAACCGACAGTGATGGGTTCGCGATCACCGAGTGTGCTGACAACGTCGTTTATCGTCGGAAAACGGAACGGCACGACAAATATTCGACGCTTATCGTTCGCAACTGGCAAGGCCGAACGCGCCGAGCGTTTCGACTCGATCAATACAACCGATGCCTGGTACGCGGCCGTCGGGCGATAGTGCGATTGAATTGCGGTCCACAACTTCGAGACTTCCTCAATGCTCATCGTTTCAGGCGTGAGCTTGATTTGCTCAACCTGGTCCGCCAACTCCGATGCAACGAGTGTGTTGAGTGGCCCTGGCAGAATTCCGCCCCCAACGGGAGACGCCGGTGCGAGTGTGCGACGAATTGCATCTCGCGTCAGCACGGGCGTCTCGTGCATCATCTGCATCGCGTAGCCCAGGAGAATCTCAGCGTCGAATTCGTTCGCGCCGTAGGTGGAGACGAGATAATGCAGATCGAGCGCGAGCGGTGGATTGCTCGTGCGATCTCCCGCCGCCGATCGCGACGGAAGGCCAATGTTTCGCCATCCCGGATTCGGGCTGACGTGATACATGAACAGATTGATGCGACTTGTTTCAGCTTGACCGGCCACAAGAATTCTGTCGGGGGGCAGCGCGGAAACCGTAACTTCGCCGACAACGCCTGAGAGTTGATGATCGATCACGCCGTTGTTGAGCAGATCTTTCAACACGGCGGTCACTGACGCGATGGCGAGCGCGTTACTCACGTGCGCTGCTCACTTGCGATCCTTCGCGCTCAAATACCGTTCAAGCGACAGTGGTCGTGTGGTGTCCGGATTGTTTTGGCCGCGCGCCCGCGCGCGTTCGGGTGTCGGATGAATTGCGCGAACTTCGACGCGTCCGATGTGCACGTGAACGACATCTGGTTCGCGTGGCGCGGCTTCTCTGTCAAGACGCGCAGCATCGCGGTTGGTACCACCATGCAGAGTCGCATCGACTCGCGGCGCGATGCTTGTGATGACGGTCGTTGTGGCGCTCGAGGAATCACGGGGCGACATCGAATTGCTCTCGGCAATTGACAACGCGGCGGTTGGCTCTTGCCCGCTGTGTGTTTCGGCGGCCGGCGTAGCGTTCGGTGAGTCGTTTGACAATCGCGACGCACTGTCCAGCAAGCTTCGCAAGCGCTGTTCGACGTCGTCGTGTAAGCCCAGCAGGTCGCGCGACTGGTTCAGTGCGAATGACGGTGCCACTTGTGGTGCCGGCGTTCTTGTCGCAACGGCTCCAATTTTTCCTGGTTGTTCGCGCGAGGTCGAATTCACGGACTCGGCACCAAACGAGGATTCGCTCGCACCAACGGCCGCGTCTTTCGGCTGCGACGCGACCGGTGAAACATCCGCATTCTCGAAACGCGAAACAGCTCGTGGACGAATGGCCGGTTCGCTCGTTTGGCGCGCGCCAAGTCGCGATAGGAAGTCGCTCATTGAAGCAGCAGCGAGAGATAGCGTCGGCGACGCACGGGACTCATTTCGAGAATGCTTGCTTCCGACCAACCGTAGGCGCGCGCCAGTCGATGAACTTCCGTCGTCAAACGTGCCGCATATCCATCGACTTCGTGTAAGAGAAATGCAGCCGGATCGAACGGAGCCTGCCATTCGTGGGAACAGGCTGCGCAGTGCAGGCTGAGCGATACGTCGGCTTGTGGATCCAACACCGACATCCGTTCAGTCACGCGCTCGCGAATGCGATTTGGTATAACGGAATTCGTCGCACTTTGTTGTGACGAAGTCACCGTCATACAGCGTTCCGCGAGGATATCCGCCGCATCACCATTTTCGACGATGTTTGCTGAACACGCGGCGAGATCGTTGCTGTCGGGCAATCGAAAACGCACCGTCCAGTCATCGTCGGTGAGCTCCAAATCAGACGCATTTACAGTTCGCTGTGGAACAATCAACTGTGCGGCGTCAAACGCCAATTGCAGACGCGTACCGCATGATGGGCACGCGGTTTCACATTCGAGATGTTTGCCGAACGTTCCAATGCGTACGGCCAACAGCAGCCGATCACGCTCACCGATGCTCAGGCGCGCGAGTGAGTCGAACGGAATTCCGCTCGCGCTTTCAAGCAACGCCAGCTCGCGCCAGGGGCGATCGAGCATCGCGGCGCGATCCCACGTGTCGAGCAGGCGCGAGTCGTCGAGCGCTATCGCGTGCATGCTATGTACCGCAGCTCAAAACGTTGCCCGCGCCGCTAGGCGGCGGGCTCGGTGAAGGACGGCTCGGAGGGCTCCGTGACGGCAAGATCGCGTTCCCATCCTTCGTTCTCGAGCTTGAGATGTGCAATTGCTACAGCGTTCGCGTTTGCGTCGAGATCAGGAAGCGCCTGAAATTCCGACACCCAACAGCGAAACACTTTATACGCGATCACGAGCTGGCCGGCCTCGTTGTACAACTCGATGATGATGTCTTTTCTGAAATCCTTGAGCGATACCTCAGAGCCAAGTCCGGAACCGAAATTCCAGACTTTATTAGCCCACTTTTCGAATTCAGTGTCGTGCGTAACGCCGCGCTCGAGAGTGATCGATTCGAATTCCGAGCGACCCGGCATTTTCCGACTGGACGACGGATCGCCTCCCTCGCGGTACTTCACGACCTCGGTTGTGCGTTTGAGACTTGAGACTTTGCTGACGCCGGCGACGTAACGGCCGTCCCACTTCACGCGGAATTTGAAATTCTTGTACGGATCGAAGCGCTGCGCGTTCACGCTGAATTGTGCCATCGTCTTAATCCTCGTCGGGGGTTCGTGAGTGTGTGGCTATTAGCGTTACGACTGAACCTGTCCGGCAAGTTGCTGGATCTTGATCACCACGAATTCAGCCGGCTTCAGTGGCGCGAAGCCCACGAGGATGTTCACGACGCCGCGATTGATGTCGTCCTGAGTGGTTGTTTCCTTGTCGCATTTAACGAGGTACGCATCCTTCGCAGTCGTTCCCTGAAATGCGCCCTGACGAAACAACGTCTGCATGAATGCGCCGAGGTTTAATCGAATCTGCGCCCAGAGCGGCTCGTCATTTGGTTCGAACACCACCCACTGCGTGCCGCGAAACAAACTCTCTTCGATGTAGAGCGCGAGACGACGTACCGGTATGTACTTCCATTGCGACGCCAGAATGTCGGAGCCTTCAAGCGTGCGCGCTCCCCACACAACGTGACCGATATTCGGAAATGCGCGCAGGCAGTTGACGCCAATCGGATTCAGATCGCCGTTCTCTTTGTCAGTGAGCGTTGCCGGCAAACCATTTATTGACAGGCCCAGCACTCCGCGCAGCCCCGCCTCAAGACCGGCTGGCGCCTTCCACACACCACGCTCGGCATCAGTGCGACTCATTATTCCGGCAATTGCACCCGAGGGCGCGAAATCCTGCAATCCACCTTCTTGCAATGGGTCGGCGATGCGAAGACGCGGGAAATACAGCCCCGCGTAACTGCGCTCGATTGCGCTGAACGTTCCAACATCAGTTGTCGCTTTGGCAATTGTCCAATCGCTAGGCGCATCGACGATGAGAAAAGCGCGTCGCTCTTTGCAGAGATTCGCTGCGTCAGTCCAGTTAGCCATCGGCACGTCATTCGTCGTCGTTGGCGTATCGGTTGCCGTTGCCGACGTTGTGAGCGGCGGAATAACGAGCAAGTTGAAAATATCAGTTTTCCGAAGTGCGTTGATTCCCGTTTTCGCGAGCGCATCGCCAGTAACTTCTGCGGCAGCGGCAGCGACGGTTGTGGTGCTCACACCATCCGCGCCGGTTGCAGCACCTGCTTTCACTGTTGCGTCGGCGGGAGTTGCGGCACCGACGCCAGTAACTCGAACAAGATTCGATTGCTGCGCGATGATCTTCGTGACGAAGCGTGCACTGGCCGGATCACGCGACACATTAAGAAACGCTTCCTGCGCGCCGCTGCCACCGCGCTTTTGACTGTCGGCGGCGGTCGCAACGTTGGGATCGTCGAGAATTGTGAGATTGAACAGACTCGCGTCGGCGGGTGTTTTTACTTTGTGATCGACCGTCACCGACAAATTGCGTCCCCAGGTTCCAGGAAACGCCGCAGCCAGCGTATTGCCTCCGCCGAGATCAATTGTGGCGGCTGCCGCGGCGCCGACACCCGATCGCGTTGCGACGCGAACGACAATTGCCTGACTGCCACCATTCGAGAAGAACTGCTGCACGGCGTAGCTCATCGTGCTGCCCCGCCAGAGTCCGCCGAATGAACGCTCGTAGTCGGAATAACTATTGATTTTGGTGGGCTCGTCCAGCGGGCCTCTCCACGCGCGCCCAACGAATGCGGTAAGCGAAGTCGGAACGCCGGTAATCGTTCTGACGCCGCTGGGAAGTTCTTCGACGTAGACGCCAGGGTAAGTCAACGAGGAGGGCATGGAGCAAAGTCTCCTGCAATGTTGAAGCGCGGGGGCGGGGGAGCGACGGGCGTGAGTGGAACCGCAACAGGCCCGTGCGTGCGCGCATCAAAGCGCGCTTTCTAACGGTGGAGCTCGCAACGCTAAAAAACGCCGACGCGAGCCGCAATGAACCGATGGATCTAGATCGGTCTAGAGCGTTGGGCC
>JBDUAX010000600.1:0-2564 GCA_040004455.1 Gemmatimonadaceae bacterium | reverse complement strand
CATGACGGGACAACGGCAATGGGCCATCAATGGCGCAATTGTGCTGTTGATTGGTGCGGGCGCGTTGTTTTGGGCCAATCGTCGCCGAGTTTGAATGTCGTGCGCACGACGACGTGGTCCGCGCGCGTGATCTTCGTTTCCGGGTCGCTCTCGTTTTGGGATGCGTGCATATAATGACGGTGTCCCGTTCGTCAACAATTCTTCACGCGGTGTTCCATGCAATCCAACTCGCAACGTAAGCTCCGTCGCGTCGTTTCAATCGGAGTAATAGCTGCCATCACGTTGCTGAGCGTCGCGGCGCGCAACGCCCACGCACCTCCGCACGACAACGGACTCGCGCTCACACCACCGATGGGGTGGAACAGCTGGAACAAGTTTGGCTGCAACGTCAGCGACAAACTGATTCGCGAAGTCGCCGATGCTATCAGCGCGAACGGCATGCGCGAAGCCGGCTACCAGTACGTCACCATTGACGATTGCTGGCAGGTTGCCCGCGCTGCGAACGGTACCATCGTCGCCGATTCGGTGCGGTTTCCGTCAGGAATAAAAGCGCTGGCCGATTACGTACACAGCCGTGGTCTCAAGTTCGGCATCTACACCGATGCTGGCATGAAAACATGCGAAGGGCGCCCAGGCAGTTACGGTTACGAAACAATTGACGCGAAAACCTACGCCGGTTGGGGCGTTGACTACGTCAAGATTGATTGGTGTAATTCAACTGGCATTGATGCGCCAACGCAGTACGCAAAAATTCGCGACGCACTCAATGCGTCCGGGCGGAAAATTGTATTCAGTATTTGCGAATGGGGCAGCAATCGTCCGTGGGAATGGGCGCCAGCGGTTGGAAATTTGTGGCGCACAACGGGTGACATTGCCGACCGCTGGAGCAGTGTGCTCACGCTGGTTGATTTGTCATCGCAATACTGGCACGCAGCGAAACCGGGCGCGTGGAATGACCCCGACATGCTGGAGGTCGGTAACGGTGGCATGACGCGCACGGAGTATCGCGCGCACTTCAGTTTGTGGGCGATGATGGCCGCGCCACTCATTGCGGGCAACGATGTGCGACTCATGCTCGACAGCACAACACGCGATCCACTTGGCACGCGTGAAATTCTGCTCAACAAGGAAGTCATCGCCGTCGATCAGGATTCGCTGGGTGTGCAAGGGACCATCGTGCAGGCGAGCCCAAGTGAGGTGCAGGTGTGGAGTAAGCCAATGAAGGATGGTTCGCGCGCGGTGTTGTTGTTCAATCGCGCATCGGTGGCAACGACAGTGGTGGCCGATTGGAGTCGTGTTGGTATCAGCGCGAAGCAGGTGCGCGTTCGCGATTTGTGGGCGCACACGGATTCGATTGTAACCACGCCTCGCTACTCCGCCATGGTGCCCTCGCACGGGGTGGTGATGCTGCGGGCGTGGGGGGTGAAGTAGCGGAGCAGGCACTTCCAGACTTGCAAGGCAAGGAAGTCTCGATGGTTATGGTCGAATATGCGCCGGGCGCAGTCAGCACGCCGTACCGCCACGACAGCGACACGTTTGTGTACTCGAAGGGTCGATCATCATGCAAGTCACTGGGGGAAAACAAATGACGCTTCACCTCGGCGAGACGTTCTATGAACCGCCAACGGACGTGCACAGCGTTGAACGAAACGCGAGCACCACAGAACGCGCAAAATTCCTGGTGTTTTTCATAAAGAATCAGGGCGCGCCGGCGTCGCACCCGCCGATTTGACCAGCGCCGCGGCTCATGCCGCTTCTCAGAAACCTCTACAGTGTCTGCGAGGATCACGGCGGAGCATTAGAGCCAACAAACAACTGGCCGTCGATACTTAGCACCGTCATCAACCACGCGAGTAGTGCCGCGTCGCGTATCCTGGGGTTGCCGTCGATAATGACATTACCACCAATGCGACCAAACGGGCCGGATACGGAAACGAGTGCGCTGTTGTTGCGAATGATAAGCGGACCTATGATAGCGCCACCTGCAAACTTCAGTGTGTCGAGCCGAGAGTTACCACTGATTTCAATTTCGTTTGCGGCGCCGTTGCCTGCTTTGCCAACAGTGACCTGTCCGAATAGCAAAGTCTTGAGCGAAAAATTTCGTCGCACCTTGAAGCTCTTGCCGGTGTGCACAACGCCCAGGGTCAGCGCAATCATGTCGTCGTTGTCTTCGATGTGTATTCCGGCGTTGTCGCTGGATGTGCTCGACGCCAGAGTCAGAATGCGCATGCCTTGCAGCTGACTGAAATCGAACGATGTATCACCCTGTGCAGTAAGTAAGGCCGGATATGAAAGGTTGTAGAAGCGAGGCGTGGCACTTGGATCGACGCCATGGCTGGCTGCAATTGATGTGAGCGCCGGAAAGTTTACCGTCATTGTCGCAACCGGTGGTGCACCAGTCGAGCGTTTCTGACTACCAAGAAATGCTTTGCCAACGGTGAGCAGTGATGGCAGTTGAAACGTCGAAATCTGATCCAGTTCGTTCAGCATGACGGTGAGATTGCCGCCCACAATTTTGAACCGGCTGAGCGCGCCCAACGATGTGATTCCCGCACCGCCGAATG
>JBDUAX010000181.1:0-8574 GCA_040004455.1 Gemmatimonadaceae bacterium | reverse complement strand
ATTTTTGCATTACCGTTTGTAATTCGGTGGCGCGCAACATTGGCATGGTGGTGATGGCAACTCCGCCTGCCTTGAGCACGGCCAGCCACGCTGCGGCCAGCATCATACCGTTGTAACCGCGAAGCAATACGCGGTTTCCTGTTACGAAACCAAGATCACGCACCAGAACATGAGCAATTCGGTCGGTGTGTTGCTGCAGTTCACCATAGGTGGTTTTCGACCAATTACCGGCCATATCTCGCGCAACAATTGCGGTGCGATTGCCATGACCCTCGCGTACGGCGTTATCCAACAGTACAACCGCCGCATTGAGTTGGTCCGGATATGCATAGGGTGCTTCAAGATTGAGCGACGGCCACTGCGCAAATGGCGGCAAGCCATCGCGCGCAAAGGTGTCAACGTGCGCCGTTGGTTTGAACAGTGCGTGGTTCACGGAACACTCACGCGTGGAACGTTACGTTCGTTCGCGAACGGTGCGAACGCCTCCCGCCCAACAATGAGACGCTGCACTTCCGACGCACCTTCGTAAATTCGCAGCGCGCGAATTTCGCGGTACAATTTTTCAACGGTCGCGCCAACCCGCACTCCGCGTGCACCATGCAGTTGGACGCCGCGATCAACAATGCGCGAACCCCACTCCGTTGCCGCCAGCTTTGCCATCGCCGCCTCGGCAGTTGCGCGCTTGCCATGCACATCGCGCAACCAAGCGGCGCGCGCGGTCAGTAGCGCTGCGGCATCGAACTCCGTCATCATGTCGCCCATCATGGCGGTCGCGAGGGGTTGCTGCGAAAGGGTTGTGCCAAGCATAGGGCGCGTTGCGGCGTGTGTCAGTGTTTCGTGCAACGCGCGTCGCGCAAAACCCAGTGCGGCTGCAGCCACAGACACGCGAAAAATGTCGAGCGTTCGCATGGCAAGCTTGAAGCCCTGGCCACTTGCGCCAAGCCGATGCGATTCAGCAACGCGGCACGCGTTGAATTTTAGCTCCGCCAACGGATGCGGCGACATGACATCAATACGTTCGGAAATTTCCAGACCAGCGGTTGAAGAGGGAACAACGAACGCATCAATGCCGCGAGCGCCTGTCGATGCAGCATCCGTGCGCGCAAAAACACAATAGAAATCGGCAATGCCGCCATTGGAAATCCACGTCTTGGTGCCGTCGATGGTCCAGTCATTTTCGTCGCGCACGGCGCTTGTACTCATTGACCCAACATCACTGCCAGCGTCGGGCTCTGACAACGCAAACGCCGCAATTGCTTCACCCCGTGCAACTTTTGGCAACCACGTGTCGCGCAATTCGTCATTGCCGTCGAGCGAAATGGCACCCGAGCCCAATCCCTGCATTGCAAACGCAAAATCGGCCAGGCCGTCGTGATACGCGAGTGTTTCTCGAATAATGCAGAGCGTACGCGAGTCGAGTTCCGCACGCACACCGCCCCACCGCTGGGGCACAGCGTGACGCAACCACCCGCCACTCCCAAGACGTCTTACCCACTCGCGTGTCGCCGCGTCAACATCCACTTCATCCAATGGTTCCTGCGAAGCACACCACGCATCGAGCTCACGAGCAAGCTCACGATGCTGCTCATCGAAAAACGGCAACGCTAATCTCTGTTCATAGCGCTCATCCATTTTCAATCGCCCTCAAAAACCGGCGACCGTTTCGCCGAGAAGGCTTCGAAGGCGCGGCGAAAATCTTCAGTGCCCATGCACAGCGCCTGTGCTTGCGCTTCCATCTCGATGGCTTGATCGACCGAGACGTTCCACTCCTGCTGCAACATCCGCTTCGTCATGCTGTGCGCAAAGCTTGGCCCATTTGCAATTCGCTCGGCCCACACTGTCGCTTCGCTTTGCAGTGCATCCGGTTCGACCAGCGCATTCCAGAAGCCCCAATCGCGGCCTTCAGCAGCCGTCATGAAGCGACCGGTAAAGAGCAGTTCTGCGGCGCGTCCTTGTCCAATGATGCGGGGCAAGAGCGCGCACGCACCCATGTCACAACCAGCCAGTCCAACACGCGAGAACAGAAATCCGGTCGTCGCGCGTTGTGTTGCGATGCGTAAGTCACTGGCCATCGCGAGTATAGCACCTGCGCCGGCCGCAACTCCGTCAACAGCCGCGATAATCGGTTGAGGACAAGCGCGCATTGCTTTCACCAAATCGCCCGTGAGTCGCGTAAAGGCCAGCAAGTCGGGTACGGTCATTTTCGTGAGCGGACCAATGATTTCGAACACATCACCACCCGAGCAGAAATTGTTGCCTTCGCCGGTGATAATGACAGCACGTATCTCGCGATCGGCTGCGAGCGCGCGAAAGCAATCGCGAAGCTCGATGTACGATTCAAACGTGAGCGGATTTTTTCGCTCGGGCCTGTTAAGCGATATCTTCGCGACACGCATTTCCGTTTGCAACGCCCAAAGAAAATGTTTCGGCGTGTACCCTTGCATGCTCTGCTGCAATCCGTTCAAGGCGTCGCTCATGCGAGCTCGCCTCCGTCTATGATAATAGTTTGTCCTGTGACGGATGCAGCACCATCGCTCGACAACCAGACAACAGCGGCTGCCACTTCATCTGGCGAAATGAATCGGTGAAGCGGGTTGTGTTGCAGCAACGCCGACGCGGCCGCTTCGCCCGTTATGCCTGTGCGTGCAGAGATTCGCTGAATACTTGTGGAGAGCATGTCGGTTTGTGTGTAACCCGGACAAATCGCGTTCACCGTAACGCCACGCGTTACGACTTCCTTGGCCAGCGAACGCGTGAGGCCAACTAACGCGTGCTTCGCTGCGCAATAGGCCGAGATATAAGCTGCCCCGCTCACTCCTGCAGTGCTGGCAATGTTTATCACGCGCCCGAATTTCGCGTCCACCATTTCCGGCAGCAATGCTTGCGTGCAGTAGAGTGGACCAAACAGATGCACCGCCAGCATTTTCCTGAACAACGCATCGTCGCTTTTTGCAAATGACGCAGTTTCCACGCTACCCGCGTTGTTCACGAGAATGTGTACTGGTCCGAAGTCGGATGTCGCGTCGGCACATGCGCGATGCACCGCTGCTTCATCCGTAACGTCGGCCTCGACCACGTGCGAACTGCCCGGAAGCTCAGACTGAACGCTTTCTCCCGCGAGGCGATTTCGAACAAGCAGCGTGACATGCGCCCCATCGGCCGACAACGATTGCGCAATTGCTCTACCAATGCCGCGACTCGCACCAGTCACAAGTGCATGACGACCAGTCGGTGATGTCACGTTAATTCTCCGGTCGCCAATGCCTGACGATTGCTCAACGATATCACGTTAACTCTCCTGGTTTTGGCGTACCATTTGCATTGTTCGCCGCTTGCGCTTTGGCCTGCGCGCGTGCAACCAGGCGTTCCAGTTGCGATTTCCCGGAGAGATATTGCAAGGGCCACTGTGCACCGTCGTAGCCAAGTCGTGTTGATTCTGTCAATGTCCAGGCGGGGTTCGTGAGATGCGGACGGCCAACCGCGACAAGATCCGCACGTCCTGACGCGAGAATGCTGTTCAGTTGATCGGCATCGGTAATTGCACCGACTGCAATTGTTGGAATGCCTGCCTCCTGACGAATGCGATCGGCGAACGGCGTTTGCCACATGCGACCAAACACAGGTTGTTCATGTTTCACAACCTGTCCCGCCGATACATCCATCATGTCGGCGCCCGCGTCGCGAAACGCACGCGCAATGAGGACCGCGTCATCGGCAGTATTTCCGTCGGGAGTCCAGTCATGGGCGGAGATGCGCACTGACATCGGTTTGTGCACGGGCCACACCGCGCGCATTGCGCGAAACACTTCGAGTGGGAAGCGCACGCGATGCTCCACACTTCCGCCGTATTCGTCGGTGCGACGGTTGGTAAGGGGCGAAAGAAATGCAGACAGCAAGTAGCCGTGCGCACAGTGCAGTTCGAGCCAATCAAACCCGGCGCGTACCCCAAGTTCCGTGGCGTAGACAAATTGGTCGCGAACGCGATTCATGTCGTCGCGTGTCATTGACCGTGCGGTTTGCGAAACGTTTTCCAGATACTGCATTTCGGACGGCGCAATTAACGGCCATTCGCCGGTTTCGAGCGGCACATCATTGCCTTCCCACATGCGTTTGGTTGCGCCCTTTGCGCCAGCGTGGCCCAATTGCAATCCGATTTTCGCCGGCGTGAAATCGTGCGCGAAACGAACAATACGCGTCCACTCGCGCAGATGTGTTTCGTTCCACAATCCAGTGCACCACGGTGAAATTCGCCCATCGGGAGCGACGCATGTCATCTCCGTCATCACGAGCCCAGCGCCACCGGCCGCGCGTGCGCCCAGATGTACAAAGTGCCAGTCCGATGGCGTTCCGTCGTCGAGCGCAGAATACTGCGCCATTGCCGACACCACTACGCGATTGGACAGTGTCAGACCACGCACGGTGAAGGGCGTGAACATGGGCGACACAGCCTTTCCGTTCTCAGGGAGCGTGGCATTGTTGTGCGCGGCAAACCAGCGCTCGAACGCGGCAATGTATTCGGGATCGCGAGTGCGAAGTCCTTCGTGCGAAATGCGCTGCGAGCGCGTGAGCAGGGAATACGCAAACTGTTGCACATCAAGCGTTGCGTATCGGTCAACATGCTCAAACCACTCGGTCGAATTGCGCGCGGCGTTTTGCAACTTGAGTACTTCAACAGAGCGGAGCGTCTGGTAACGACCGAGTGCGTGTTGCAAGTCATCGTCTGATTCCGCGAGCGCCGCGTCAAGTTCGATGGCGTCTTCGAGCGCCAATTTTGTACCTGAACCAATTGAGAAATGTGCAGTGTGTGCAGCGTCGCCGAGCAGGACGACGGGAACGCGTGCGTGTTCGAATTGCAGCCAGTGCGTCCACGTTTTGCACGTGATGCGCGGAAAACGAATCCACTGCGCGCTTCCAATCTTGTGCGTCGCGTTTGACAACAGCGGTTGTCCCTCCAGATATTTTGCGAATACGCGCTCGCACCATGCAATTGCTTCGGCGGTATCCAATTTGTCGAGGCCGTGAGCTATCCACACGGGCTCTGGCATTTCCACGATGAACGTGCTCATTGCTTCGTCGAACCGGTAGGCGTGCGCCTGTGCCCAGCCAAATTCGGTCTCTTCAAATGCAAACGTGAACGACTCGAAGCGTCGCGGTGTGCCCAACCATACAAAGCGGCAGAGGCGCACATCAGTGTCGGGTTGGAATGAGTCGCTCCAACGCGCGCGCGTGCGCGAATTGATTCCATCGGCTGCAACGACCATATCGGCACGATGTTTTCGCGCCAGTGCTTCGACGTCATCAACGTCACATTCGAATTGAAGGCGTACACCCAACTGTGTGCATCGCTGTTGCAGCAGAGCGAGCAGCGTCTGCCTTCCTATTCCGCTAAAACCGTGTCCCGAGGAGCGCACGGTGTGGCCGCGAAAGTGCACATCGATATCGTCCCAGTGGTGCAGCGCGTTGGCGACGCGGAATCCGGAATCGGGGTCAGCGCGCTGCAGGTTGTCGACGGTCTGGTCGCTGAGTACGACACCCCACCCAAACGTGTCATCGGGGCGATTGCGTTCGACGACTACGACATCGATGGCGGGGTTGCGACGTTTCGTGAGCAGCGCAGTGTAGAGGCCGCCGGGTCCGGCGCCGAGCACCAGCAATCGGGCGAGAGAGGCCATGATGGTGCTGATGATACAGGCGGGAGGTCAAAGCGAAAGGAATTGCGCGAGAACGAACAACGGCGTGCGCGCGGGCATGGACTTCGACTTCTACGTAACCGCTCCCCGAGCCGCGAGCTGTGCGCTCAATCGAAGCGCGGTGGGCGTGGTCGCCAACCCACCCAGCGACGTGCAGCGATGTTCTCTGGGCATCCGATCTGCCACCCGCTTCGCAGCGTCAACGACCTCGTCGAACGGGATCATCGCGTCGTAGCCAGCGAGCGCCATGTTGGCACACGAAATCGCGTTGCTGGCGGCCAGCACGTTCTTGCCAAGGCACGGAATCTCCACGCGCGCGGCAACTGGATCACAGATAAGCCCCAACATGCTTTGCAGTGCCATTGACGCGGCACCGGTGGCCTGTGTGAGCGTTCCTCCAGCCAACGTCACCAGGGCTGCAGCAGACATGGCGGCGGCTGACCCACCCTCGGCCTGACATCCGCCGACTTCGGCCGCAAAGGTCCATGGTCCCGCGATGAACACGCCAATCAAACCCGCGGCGAGCATGGCGCGCGCCATGGCCTCTTCGCTGAGTTCCATTTCTTCCGCGACGGCGATGCACGAGGCCGGCAACGCGGCGCATGCACCGGCCGTGGGTGCTGCAACGATAACGCCCATGGAACTTTTTACTTCCATGAGCGCCGTTGTGTAAAGCAGCGTGCGATTCAACACGCCAGCTTTCAACAGTTCGCCGCGTTGCATCTTTGTCGCAAACTGACCCGACTGATGTCCCAAAATGCGGTCGTGGTAGGTGGTGCCCGCGACGCCTTCCGCGATGGATCGGCGCAGAATCCGCACGATATCGAGCATCATCGCGAGCACGGTATTCTGCGACATCGCGCCGCGCGTTTGCTCGTACTCGACGGCGTATTGCCACAGCGGTACCTCGCGCCCCGCGTCGTGCGCCATCAGTTCGCTGCATGAGCGAAACGGCAACCGCGCGTCGGGATTCGAGAGCACGGGCAACACCGGGTGCAGAACTCGACCCGCGAACACGGCTGTCGCGCCACCGTCCAACGAAACTGTTTCTCCGTCAATCGACAGTACCTCAATCATGCCACCGCCCGTGGAAATGGCGATCATGCTGTGCCGCTCGTGCGCATTCGAAAGCGTGAGGCGATAGGTGTTTGGATGCGCGTCGTTGCAGTCGATGTAGCGAAACTCAACGCGGGTTCCGGCATCGCGCAGCGCTTGTGCGGACATCGGCAGCCGCGCGTCGGCCGCGTCCCATCCAAGCAGTCCACCAAAGAGACCCATATCGGACCCCTGGCTCTGGTGGGTGTTGGGCAACGATCCGTTTGTGTCGAACTCGATCAGCACGTGCGCGACATCAGCGGCCATGAGGTCCCGTGCCAAACGACCGATGCGAAGCGCCGCCGCGCAGCGCGAGCTCGACGCGCCGCGCATCACCGGTCCGATGACATCGTTGAAAATGCTGATCGTCATGTGAGTGCGCTCTGAACGGGAACAACGTACGACGCGTCACCGAATGGTGAGGCAGTCTCAGTGGTATCGAAATCATCGCGACGTGCGGCCCATGCGCGTTCGAATAGCGCGCGCGCCTTTTCCGGTTCGCCATCGACCTGCATGCCCGCGGCACACCATTGCATCACTGGATTGTCGAGATCAAATAACATCAGCGAAACCGTTGAGAAGTTCGTGAGCAAATGTCGGAGCGTGACTTTCCCTCGTCCCGCGCTCGTCGGCGTCAGCCGCCCTTGTCGCGTGCGCAAGGCGACCTTAAGTATCGCACCTTCAGATCACGTTTTCTATTCTGCGCCGGAGTGGCCGATGTCGAGTGTCAAGACCATTGAGGCGGCCTATGCCGCCCTAGCCAACAACGATCCCTCGCTCCTGTTCGGCGCGATGGCGCCCGACATCCAATGGAACGAGGCCCAGGGCCACCCGCTGGCCGACCGCAATCCCTACGTGGGCGCGCAAGCGGTGGGCGAAGGCGTATTCGGCCGGTTACTCGCGGCGATCGACGGCTTCAGGGCGGTGCCCGATCGCTTCGTCGACGGCGGGGACCACGTCGTCGTACTCGGTCGCTACGGCGGCACGATGAAGCACAGCGGCGCCACACTCGACGCGCCGTTCTGCCATGTGTTCCGCCTCACGGGCGACCGGATCGCGTCGTTCCAACAGTACACGGACTCGGCGCAGTGGGTGCGGCTCATGCCGTAGCGCCTCGCCGAGCGCGAGGGGCTCGGTCTGGTATGCTCGGATTACGGGCGAATTTCCATCGGTCTGATTCTTGCTCGAATTTTGTTTGTTACAGTCGTCCCGGCTTCACACTTCTGGCTCATTGAGAGGCTACTTCATGAAGCGCTTGTCACTACCGATCCGTTCTCTGCTCGCAACCCTCGCCGTGACCGTTGCCTTCTCGTCCGCCGACGCACAGCGGCTGGTGGTGTCCCACGACGAATGGCTGACGGAGAACGGGTTTTTTAATGCCAATGAACAGGCATTCATGAGCAACGTGCTAACATGGTTCGGCGCGGGTGCCGGAGGTTCGGTTCTGATCTACTCGAACAGCGGCGCTCTCAACAACGTTGCATTTGCCAGCTACTTGAGCGGGAAGGGTATCACGCGTACGGTTGATGCGAACGCTGCGTCGTTTGCCGGATACAATGCGATCTTCGTCGAGGCGAACGCGTTGATGAACGTGCCGGCGTTGACCTCGTACATACAGAGTGGCGGGAATGTCTTCTACATAGGCGGTACTGGATTCCCCAATGCGCCAGGTGAGGCCGCGTACTCCAATCCACTACTGAATGCGTTCGGCTTCACTTTCGCGAGTCAGTACAACGGTCTGGGCACTACCAACACGGCCCCGTTTGCCGGAAGCGCCCCTTTCGGCGCT
>JBDUAX010000180.1:0-8591 GCA_040004455.1 Gemmatimonadaceae bacterium | reverse complement strand
GTGAGTGCGTGGCGATAATGAATTGCGCTCCCAAATTGGCCGTCAGTCGATGAATAATGGCCAGCAACGCCAATTGTCGCTGTGGAGAAAGCGCTGCTTCGGGTTCATCCAGCAAAAACAAGCCGTCTTCAAAATGATTCTCAAATAGTGCAAGGAACGCTTCGCCGTGCGATTTGGTGTGAAGGCTCTCGCCTCCGTATCGATGGAATGTGCTGCCAACTTCTTCCAAATGGGTAGAGAAATTGAAGAACGTTTCGGCGCGCAGAAAAAACCCTTCAGTGGTTCGCTGACGCCACGAAAGTTGCAACGCACGCCCCAACGCGTGACCATCGGTGCTGTCTGCAAAATGATTGTCGCGACTGCCCCCCTGCGCATTGAACCCCGCACTCCAAGCGAGCGCTTCCAGTATTGTCGATTTGCCGGAGCCATTTTCGCCAACGAGGAACGTCACCGGCGTTGTGAACTCGAGCTCAAAATCCTCACGCAAAATCGGAATGTTGAACGGATACACTCCTGGCACGCGTCTCTCCTCACGCACCCACATTTGGGTGAGGAACGGGCTGCCCCTGAACACACGCTGGCCGGAGGTGTAGCGCGGTGGCACGGCGTTACGGTTTAGGTTGGGGTGGGAATTCTGCGAGCGTTCGACGTCCATCGAAAATATCTCAAAGAAATAATAAGGTGGATGTCGAAATTCCCATTCGCCGTTCGATGCAGTTGTAAGACCGGGCACTCGCCATTCAAAACGCCCTCAAATTCGGCAAGAAAGTAGCCGACTTCACAAATTCAGGAGACTACCATGCGCTTCATGATGCTGATGATACCCAAAGGCTACGCGACCGCCGCGCCGACTGCTATGCCCGACGCAGAGGGGGTCGCGAAAATGATGGTGTTCAATACCAAGCTGCAGCAGTCGGGAAATCTGATTGCATTGGACGGACTGCATCCACCAGCGGCAGGAGTCCGAATCTCGTTTGCCGGCGGCAAATCGACAGCGACAGATGGTCCGTTTACCGAAGCCAAAGAAGTACTCGGCGGCTATTGGACAATTAAGGCGGCATCAAAAGAAGAGGCCGTTAAGTGGGCGCTTCAAATTCCCGCCAATGATGGTGATATCGTAGAGGTTCGTCAGGTACAGGAGTTCGAGGACTTCCCCAAGGACGTTCAGAAAGAAGTGGCGGAATTCAAAGCAGACTTCGAAAAGAAGGCCTGAGCCAGAGCCGCTGGTTGAGGTGCGAGCGAGGCGCTATCGTTTCCGACTCAACTCTTCGGGAGAATCGGTTGCGCTCGTTCGTTCTCGCATCGCTTTCGTCACTGGTCATTTTTTCAGCAGTCAACTGCAACAAGGCCGCCGACGGTAATTCCGATGTCGACGTTACTGCGTTCGTTGCACGCGCAGAACGCGTGCTTGATTCGCTGAGCACGCGTTCGCAACGTGCCTCGTGGGTTCAGGAAAATTTCATCACCGACGACACGGAGATTCTGAACGCGCAGGCATCGCGTGATCTCGCAGTTGCGGTACAGCAGCTGGCCACGCAAGCGAAACAATACGAAAGCGGTTCCCTGACCGCGGAACAGAAGCGAAAGCTCCTGCTGCTCAAACTTTCATTGGCAGCGCCACCACCGGCTGATGCGGCGAAGGCAACGGAGCTCTCAACGCTCGCGGCGAATCTTGACGGCATGTATGGCAAAGGTGCGTACTGCAAACCGTCCAAAGCAGATGCCGCCAAACAAGAATGTCGCTCGCAGCAGGATTTGTCGAACGTGCTGGCGACGAGTCGCGATCCGGTCGCGCTGCTTGATGCGTGGAAAGGGTGGCACACAATTTCCGTCCCAATGCGCGACAAGTATGCGCGCTTTGTCGATCTCTCAAATGAAGGTGCGCGCGGCTTGGGCTTTGCCGACGCCGGCGCGCTGTGGCGCTCGGGTTACGACATGCCTCCCGATGCATTCGCCGCCGACATGGATCGCGTGTGGAATCAATTGCAACCGCTGTACAAGTCGTTGCACGCCTACACGCGCGCGAAGTTGGTTGAAAAATACGGCGCAAAGGAAATTCCACCCACCGGTCCAATTCCAGCGCAATATCTGGGCAACATGTGGGCGCAGGAATGGGGAACGGTTTACGACGTGGTAGCGCCAAAAGGCAGCGTATCGAGCGTTAACGTTGCTGCGCTTCTCAAAGCAAAGAAAGTTGACCAACTCGGCATGGTGCATTACGGCGAAAACTTTTTCACGTCGCTGGGATTCGCCAAACTACCGGACACGTTCTGGAAGCGCTCGTTGTTTCTGATGCCGAAAGATCGTGACGTCGTTTGTCATCCGTCGGCGTGGGACATCGACGCACGCGAAGATTTGCGCGTAAAGATGTGCATTGAAGTGACCGGTGATTTCTTCGAAACAGTTCATCATGAACTGGGGCATAATTTCTACCAACGTGCCTACAACAAGCAGCCATTCCTGTTTCAGAATGGCGCGAATGACGGATTCCACGAAGCCATTGGCGATGCAATCGCACTATCGATAACACCAAAATATTTGCAACAGGTTGGATTGCTGGCGCAGATTCCTCCGGCTTCGGGAGACACGCTGTTGCTGTTGCAACAGGCACTTAATAAGGTGGCATTCCTGCCGTTTGGTTTACTCGTTGATCAATGGCGCTGGAAAGTATTCTCGGGGGAAGTGAAACCCGATTCGTACAACAAGGCGTGGTGGGATTTGAAGTTGAAATACCAGGGCGTGGTACCGCCGGTTGCGCGCACGGAAGCCGATTTCGATCCGGGTGCGAAGTATCACGTGGCTTCAAACACGCCGTACGCTCGCTATTTTCTCGCGCGAATTCTGCAGTTCCAGTTCTATCGCGCCATGTGTAAGGAAGCCGGACACCAAGGGCCGCTCTACACCTGCTCGTTCTACGGCAGCAAGGAAGCTGGTGCGAAGCTCGCAAAAATGTTGGAAGCCGGCGCCAGCAAACCGTGGCAAGACATTCTGTTTGACATGACAGGGTCACGCCAATTGGACGCGAGCGCGATGGCCGAGTATTTCGAACCGCTTAAGGTTTGGCTGGATAAGCAGAACGCGGGGAAGCCGGTGGGTTGGTAACAACGTTCTTCGCATCACTCGGCGTTTCATGACGGCTCACTGAATCACCATCGTTCCTGGCGAGTCCAACAAACACCAGGCACGAAAACATCGTCCAAATTCCCAACACGACAAATCCCTGATGAACGCCGTGCACCATTTGCACGGCGTTTGAATTGAAACGGTTGGGTATAAAGAACGCGGTCACCAATGAAGCCGATGCCACGCCAAAGCTGATCGACATTTGCTGCCCTGTGCTGGAAATCGTACTGGCGCTGCTTGTTTCTTCCTGAGAGACATCAGCGTACACCAATGTGTTCATGCTGGAATACTGCAATGACGTGAAGAAGCCGTACACAAACACCATCGCAACAATTTGCGGCACCGGCGTTGTGGCGCTGATCGTCGCAAATCCCAGAATCATTAGCCCGAGAAAAATGGTGTTCGAGACGAGCACCGTGCGATAACCGAAGTAAGCAAGAATACGGGGCATCAACACCTTGAGCGACATTGCCGCAATGGCCTGCGGCATCATCAACAGCCCCGATTGAATTGGAGAGAATCCCAACCCGACCTGATAGAGCAGGGGAAACAAGAACGGAATACCGCCAATGCCAATGCGCGTAAAGAAACCGCCACTCACGGCCGCGCGAAACGTGCGCAACTTGAACAACGCGAGATTGAGCAGAGGATGCTCAGTACGCACGGCACGAAACCCGTACAGAGCCAAAAGCGCAATCGAAAGCACCAGTAGCGCGAGCACCTTTCCGTTCGACAATGTGTGTTCGCCAAACACTTCCAACACATACGACAATAGCGCGATGCCGACGCCGAAAAGCACAAACCCAACCTTATCCAGCGGGCGCGTGCTGTCGCCGCGATAGTCTGGCAGTTGGCGATATATCAAAATCAAACCAATCAAACCGATTGGAATGTTCACAAAAAACAGCACGCTCCAATGAAAATACTTTACGATTGTTCCGCCAATGACCGGGCCGAGCATGGGGCCAATGAGGCCGGGAATGGCAACGAACGTCATGGCGCGAATCAATTCCGACTTCGCGAACGTGCGCACCATTGTCAGTCGACCAACCGGCATCATCATCGCGCCCCCCACACCCTGCAACAACCGGAATGCCACGAGCATGTGAATGTTTGTCGCAAGACCACACAAACACGAACCCAGTGTGAAAATTCCAACCGCCGATGCAAATACTCGGCGTGTGCCAAATCGATCGGCCATCCAGCCGCTAATCGGTATGAAAACCGCGAGACTCAATGTGTAGCTCGACAACACCGACTTCATGCTGAGCGGCACTACGTGGAGCGCGTTGGCGATGGTCGGTACTGCGGTGTTCAAAATCGTCGTGTCGAGCGACTCCATGAAAAACGCAACGGCCACCAGCCAGGGCAAAAGCCGCTTGTTAGCATCCGCGAGCATCAAGGGCGCGCCCGCTTCCGATTCACCGACAGAGGTCATTTTCGTAAACTATCGACTGGACAGTAGTGGCGGGCTGGGACACGTAGCTCCATCCAATGTGCGCAAACTTTGGCGCGGGGTTGTTTGTTTCTTGTGTCCTTCAAAGCGACGCCAGATAACCAGGTAGATCATCCAAAATGTCTGCCTGCTCTTCACGCCGCCATTGCAGGCGAATTTGTCGATCGTTCACGCCATCATGTGATACAAACCACGACATTCCATCATCATATGGCACAAAGTTCTGTCCGCGAAACGTCCACTCTTCTCCAACCGCATGTACACTCTTGTCGTAATCGGCAAACGCGCGAATTACGCGATAGCGATTTCCAGGTTGTAAAAAGGGCGGATTGGAAGGGACAAAACTCGAAGGCACAGGGTCGGGGCTTTTCGCCATGTAGGCTTTGATCCAGTTAACGACGTCTCGGAGCATGATCTATTTCTGACCCTGTGGAACTGTTCATGTCAAGGAAAGCTACTTCCGTTCATCAGCGTTTCGATATCCGAGTTGTAGAACAACATTTACAAGCGATGGTAAGCAGATGCTAATTGCGGAACTCTGGCGTTACCCCGTAAAGTCTTTGGCAGGGGAACGTATTGACCAAGCCGAGCTTACGGCAGATGGCGTTCCCGGTGATCGCCTCGTGCATGTGCGTGGACCAGAAGGAGTACGCACCTCACGACGCCAATTCAAAATGCTCGGGCTTCACAGCACGCTGAGAAACGACGGACGCGCGCTCGTTAACGGTTTCGATTGGGAATCGGACGAAGCACTGCAACTGGTGCAGGCGGCCGCTGGGGACGACGCCATGCTCGTCGAATACCGCGGCGTCGAACGTTTTGATGTGCTGCCATTGTTAGTTGCAACCGACGGCGCGATTGCCGAATTCGGACGCGATGTGCGTCGCCTGCGCCCAAACATCGTGATCAGCGGCGTTGAAGGAATGGCCGAACGCACCTGGGAAGACCGCATGCTGCACGTGGGAGACGTCTCAATATATCTCGATTCACTGCGCAGCCGCTGTCCAATGACAACCGTCGACCCCGACACAATTGAACGCGATCCCGAAGTGCTGCGCGACATCGGTCGGCGCTTTGGTGGCAAGCTCGCACTCAATGCGAGTGTCGTGAAAGGGGGAGTGATTCGTGTTGGTGATGAAATAACGCTAAGCGATTAGCTCAATTTTCCGCTATGATCCTGGCGTCCTTTGCGTTGCAATCCGTTTAACTTCAGCACGCCAGTCGATGTTGACTTGTTTCCAGGATTTGCCGAATATCGTTGTCAAGGTCTCATGGATTGGCTTTTGCATTCCGTACGTACTCAGGAACAGTTTCAAGCCCGATATTCCACCCTTGCGTGAGATCATGTCACCGAGCACTGCGCCCGTCACGTAGCTCTCAACCTGCGGAATCGTTCGTTCAATTGCCGAATCGATTGTGACAGATGGATGTTCGTCGAGATATCGATTTAGCCTCTTTACCGCATCGGGATACCGCAGCGACAACGTGCCACCAAGCCACGTTGCAATTCCTTCACTGCCAAGCAGCGAGTAACCGCCGTATTGCGAGAGCACTTCATGCACGAGCTCATGTCGATAGTTCTCGCCAACTGTCGGGTCGCCCGAGAAAATTTGCCGATTAGCGGGTTTAGCAAAGCCACCAGCTGTTCCATATCGGACTTCGCTTTCAACCCCGAGAATTCCCTGCGCGACGTCTACCGATGATGTGACGTAGTAATCCAGTCCAGCTATTTTTGGCACTTGAAACGCAACGGCAAGTGAATCCGCGAAATTGACCGCTTGCAGCGCGCGCGCCTTGTTGAATTTGAGTTTCGGATCGACCCAGTAGGTAATCGTTCCGACTTTCTCCGAATGCCAATGCTCAGTGCGTGAGGGCAAAACGTTCGCGAGCCGCCATGCCTCGCCTTCTCGCACCGCGGCGAATACCAGCGTCGTTGAATTTATCGCAACGCGATTTCCATTCGATCCCGTGCCAGAATCTTTCGTTACAAACCGAACCGCAATTTCGTAACGCAACGGTTTGGCACTCACTCGTTTGAGACTCACTATTTCCGCTGGGCCATCGCTCGGTTGATAAGCTCCCGCCAGATCATACGCGGGCCACTTTTTTTGTTCGTCCGATACCCAGTATGGCGAATGATCACCAATGTGTGCGCCTAGCAGGCGCTGCTTACTGTTAAAGTATGTCTGCCACAAACGATAAATTTGTGCTTCAGGCGTCTTGGTTTTTGCGTTCGACCACTGCGCGAGTTGCGCGGTTGTCACTTTCGCTGGTTGCGCTGCGACGCGTGCGTTCGCGACCGCGAAACTAACGAGCAACAACTTCCACCTATTCTTCATTCCTTGTTCACGGGCCTCAATTGATACGCCTTCAACGCATTCTCGCGCAACACCATGCGCGCCAACTCCCGCGCGCGCTCACGCGTGATCTCACCATCGCGCATCATCCCCGACAGCGCTTCGGTGAGCGCACCTCGTGCATTGCGCGTCGCAACCCACGCAACCTGCTCCCATCCCTCCACGTCACCGCCATCGAACGCGTCGGTACCGAACATCACTTTCTCCGGCGAGTCGTTCAACCATTTGCGTAACGCCAGCGCCAACGCGTTCGGTTCGGCCAGTATATCCATCATGGAAATGTCGGCGTAAACATTGGGCTTGGACAACAACGCCATCGTTTCATCGACGCGCGGCCATCCGCCATGCACAATGACAAAATTTGTTGCGCGCAACGTGGAATCGTTAAACACCGACTCGAGTTGATGCGGTGCCGCACCTTCTGGCGAATAGAAGCCGCCAAAGCCTTCGGCGGAGTGAATCTGAATGGTCAATGACAAGCGACCGGCGTGACGCGCGATGACACGAAACAAATAGTCCTGCAGCAACGTGTATTCCGCGTGCGTTGGCGCACCACCATTGACATACTTCGTGTACACGGCGCGTGCGGCCGCAGCATCTGCCGGCTCAAAGTCGAGTGAACGCAAATATGCCGCTTCAAACTTTATACCCACAGCGCCCGCCGCTTTCTGGCTCTCCAATGTTGCGGCAATAACCTGACTCTCAAACAAATCCAGTGTCGCGGGAATCTTCGTCAGTTTCAAATCGGCGAGATAGCGTTTTAACAACTTTTCTTCCAATGGATACAACTTGCGAGTATCCGGTGTGCGCGCGGCCTCATTCCGTGTATCCAGCGGCAACATGAGTGCATCGACAAATGAAACCCACTTAAAACGTGTAGCTGGTAAGCCGGCACCCATGGCGATGCGATTCGCCAGCATGATTTCAATGCCGTTCTGATCGAGTACCCATTCACCAAAGCGCTCGCCGCGCTCTTTCATCTTGTCGCTGCGCGCTTTCTTAAGCGATTTCTCAAATGCCGCATCCGAATCGGCCAGGCTCACGCCGAACAACGCACGCTGCGCATCGCGATAATGTGGATTCTCCGGTCGCAGTCCGTACGGCACGCCAAAAGGCGGAAGTCCATCCAACGGCAACGCATCGTACTCCGAATCAACCGGCGCGCCATCGGCCACATACTTTAGCGGATGCGCATGCACATCAATGGCTTTGATGTCCTTTATGTACGAGGCGAGATCGGAGTCAACGCGACTGTCGATCGGCTGCCCGCATGCGGACATCAATGCGATCAACGCACATGCGCGACCCATGCGTTCGGTTCTGTTCATTTCTTGATCACGTCTTCGCTTCTGCCCAGGCACCTGACGGTGCCATCCACCTCCACGCGAAACACAAACGATTTTGTCACAATCATCTCGGGCACGGCCGGGCGCCGGTTGAGAACGTGAAACACGTCAGTATCTTCAGGAATGTCATCGAGCACGGCGCTGTGCATCGACGTGACAACCTGGCCACCGTTCATTTGCGCAATCCTGGTCGGGTTGAAGTCAATGATCGTGTTGTGTAACTGTCGGCGCGAAACAACTGTGCGACTGTCTGACGAAATGAGAAATCGTGCGTCGGCACCAAGGGGCCAAACATTCGACGCAACTTGC
>JBDUAX010000179.1:0-8614 GCA_040004455.1 Gemmatimonadaceae bacterium | reverse complement strand
GCTTTGCATTGCGGAACGTTTTTTTCGAGGTACGTCGCGATCGTGTCGATGGCCATTAGGAGGTTCTGGTTACCACCCACGTCGGTGGTATAGCCCAAGGTTCCCCGATTCGCGATAAACGGTGCGTCAGTGCCCAGCCACGCGCTGTACAAACGAAGCAGCAGAAAATTGCGCCCCGGTTCGTTTTTGATTTTCTCGGGCTCTGTCGTAAGCAAAGCGGTGGCACTCTTCATGTGCTTGGGCGTCTCGTTTCCCTTCTTGCCCGGGTCCGCAATGAAAATGATGTAGCTCTGGGCTCCTTTCAGTTGGAACGGAGAGCCATCATTGATTGCATCGCACTTCCCGCCTTCCTGTGCAGTGAGCGCAGCAGGAATCATGGGAACGATCAAGAGTGTTGCGAGCGCCGTCAACCAACGGTTCCGAGCCAACATTCAGAACTCCTCTTCTTTATCGTGAACGACCAGAACGCCGCACCAATGCGAGGCGCTCCTGAACTGCGCTTTATTAATTGCCACTTCTGTTAAAGCGCTGTACGCACCTTGTACCCCGACGTCGCGTCAGGTTCAACGCGGCACAAATATACTTGCAAAATTCGCTCCGCCAATCGCGAGCCAAAAAGCTGAAGAGCTCGCGCAAATTGCGATGGTGTCCCGTTGATCCCTCAAGTTCGGTAGGAAGCGCCGCTGCCGGTGTTGAAGATCACACATTCCGCCTCTTTGGAGACCCGTCCGCTGAGCACCGCGTCGCGTAAGACCGCGAGCGCGCAGCCACCCTCGGGGGCGGCATCGATGCCTGTCGTCTTGGCAAGTTCAAACGTTGCGGCCCTGATTGTCGCCTCATCCGCTGTGCCCGCCAGGCCGGAGGTCTCTCGCAGCGCCCGGAGTAGCAAGCGATCACCAAGGGGCGACGGGACACGAAGACCTGCCGCATAAGTTTTGGGATCGGCCCACGGAGTAGCGGCCGATGCGCCTTCGTTGAAAGCTCGGGCAATGGGGGCACACCCCGAAGCCTGCGCGACAACAAAGCGAGGTTGTTTCCATCCTTCAGGAAGCCAGTTTCCGGCCCCAAGCTCCGCGAACGCCTTCCAGATGCCGATGGTGCCTTCACCACCTCCGGTTGGATATACGAGCACATCAGGCAAGCGCCAGCCCAATTGTTCGGCCAGTTCAAAACCCATCGTCTTCATCCCCTCCACGCGATAAGGCTCGCGCAAAGTCGACACGTTGAAATAGCCCGTTTCGGCGGCATACGCGATCGCCATTTTCCCCGCATCTCCAATGTGCCCATCAATTCGCACGAGTGTTGCTCCGAGCGATTCGATGGTGTCGAGAATCGGGCGCGGGGTTGTTCCCGGTGCAAAGACTCGCACCGGCAATCCGGCAGCCGCACCATACGCCGCGAGTGCTGCGCCCGCGTTGCCAGCTGTTGGCACAACGAGCCCCGGCACTCCCGCGCCTTTTGCACGGGTAACAGCGGCCGTCATTCCGCGTGCCTTGAATGACACCGTTGGGTTTTGCGATTCGTCTTTGATGAACAGTCGCCGCACTCCAATCGCGCGCGCCAAAATCGTTGATTCAATGAGCGGCGTGACGCCTTCTCCGAGCGAAACTGGTTGTTCGTTTTGCAGGAGCGGAAGAAACGGCGCGTAGCGCCACGCGTCCCAGCGATCGAGCAACGGCGTATTGCGCGGTACGACCGGATACTGCGCGAACAACGGTTGTCCGCAAACGGGGCACACGCTGGCACCGGCAATTGCAGCAGGCGTGTTGCACGCAGAACAGCTCAACGTCCACTGTGGAGTATTGCTAGTGGATTCGCTTGGAGAGGGAGTCATCAATCGTTTTGTGAAAGTGTCGAGTCGTTTGATTCAGGATTTTCAGCGACTATGCCATCAATTTTGAGCGCTGTGTGCTGGGTTGTATCGACGTCTTGTACCGGCAATTCCGGAATCGGAACTCCGAGCGCATGGTGAATCTTCCGTGCTGCAGCGACGCTGAATCCAGGAACGTTGCCGATGGCGTCGAGTGACGCGTCACGGACCCCCTGAACGCTACCAAACGCCAACAACAGCGCGCGCCGTTTGTTTGGTCCCACACCCGGAATCTTGAGCAACTCTGAAGTAAGAGTTCGCGCAGCGCGTTTCTTTCGTTGAAAGGTAATTGCAAATCGATGCGCTTCGTCGCGCGCCTGCTGTAGCATACGCAATGCCGGTGAGCGACGCGGAAGTCGAATGGAATCTGATCGCCCTGGAAGAAATATTTCCTCTTCGCGCTTGGCCAGGCTGATCATTGTCTGTTGCTCCAGGCCAATAGCGATGAGCGCCTCACGCGCAGAACTCAGCTGCCCTTTACCACCGTCAATTACCACGAGATCTGGCAAAGGTTTTCCCTCTTCAGCGCGCCGAGTGAAGAACCGCGTTACGACTTCTTTCATCGACTTGAAGTCATCGATGCCATCGACAGTCGCAACCTTGAATTTGCGGTATTCGGCTCGTTTTGGGCGGCCGTTTTCGAACCAGACGGCGCTGGCCACGGTGTCGGTTCCCTGCGCGTGCGAAATATCGAAGCACACCAACGAGCGAGGAACGCGGGCCAATCCGAGTTCACGTTGCAATTCATATACGGGGTCACCAGCGCGCTCGTCGGCCGCCATCGACGCGAGCTTGAACTCTTCCAGCAAGTGTCGCGCATTCTGATCGGCAAGGTCGACCAGCGCACGACGCGGACCACGCTGCGGGGCGCGAATCTTTGTCCCATCAAGTGATGCTTCGAGCACCGCGAGATCTTCAAATTCGAAGGGCACCAGCAGTTCCGGCGCGCGCGAATCGGCCAACCGATACCACTGCGCCAGGCAGGCGCCGAGTACGGCGCCGTCTTCTTCCTCTTCGGCGTGTTCAACAAGCCGGTGATCGCGCGCAATCATTTTTCCACCGCGAATGCGCATGACCGCAACACATGCATCTTCACCATCACGCGCGTAGCCAACGACGTCGCGATCACCGCCTTCAACTTCCATTACCACTGTTGGTTCTTCCAGACTTTCAAGGCGCTTCAACGCATCCCGTAGTTCACCAGCGTGCTCGAAATCGAGGCGCTCCGCCGCTTCGAACATTCGCGCCTTCACGCGCTTCACGACGTCGCTGGTGCGTCCTTCCAAAAACCACACCACTTCGTCGATCATCGCGCGATAATCGGTTTCCGTTTGATTCAGCACGCAGGGTGCCTGACATCGCTTGATAAAAAAGTCGAGGCATGGGCGCTCGGGAGCGCTAATCGGCAAGTCATAGTGACACGAACGCACGGTGAAGATGCGCTTCACAACATTCAAAGCGCGTCGCATTGCGCCAACGTCGGTGTACGGGCCGAAATAGCGCGCGCCGTCTTCAATAATCTGGCGCGTTACAATTACACGTGGAAACGGTTCCGCAACCGTAACTTTGACATATGGATACGACTTATCGTCGCGAAGGGCGATGTTGAAGCGCGGGTGGTACTCCTTGATGAGAGTCGCTTCGAGAATGAGCGCGTGCGCCTCACTCGGCACAACAATTGTTTCGACATCGCGAATTTTTCGCAGTAGGCCTCGTGTCTTCGGGCTCGCGTAGTGATCCTGCGACCAGTAACTGCGAACGCGTGACCGCAACTGCTTCGCTTTGCCAACATAAAGCACTACGCCGTCGTCGCCCTTCCACAAATACACGCCGGGAGTGTTCGGCAAGTGCAACAATTTCGAAACAACAATTGCCGGCGCGCCGCGAGCGGTCAGGGCGTCGACTGCAATTTCATCGGGCTCGACGGCGCTGTTTGAATCGGCGTTCGCTGATTCCAGGCTTGCTGCGTCACCGTTAATTGGTTTGTCGATCATTGCGAATGCGACTCAGCGCGTGCGGGTTGACGCAGCCAACGCGCCGCCTCCCCCGATCCCATCAGCCACGCTATCACCAAATACGCGAGGGAGAACACAGCGAGCGTTGGCGGTGCGGCGATGAACGGTATCTTCCCCAACATCAGGTAGCGCACAGGCGCCGCGACAATCGCCGCGGCAATCGTTGCAATCACAATGCGTCGAGTGCCGCGCCACATGTGTGCCGTGTAAAGAGGACCAAGCTTGGCGCGTAAGCCGCCAATCTGCACAGACAAATTTACGTACGATCCAATTGCAGTGCCGAGCGCAATTCCTGCTGCTGCGTAGATCGTATTATGTAACGCAATGGCCAGCCCTATTGAAATCACAGCCGAAACACCCAGGCTCGAAAGCGATGCGCGCAATGGAGTGCGATAGTCCTTGAGTGCATAGTGGGCCGATGCCAACAGCTTGACCGAACCGTAGCTGATTAGGCCCACCGCGAACCCTGCAAGCACCGAATGCACAATGTGTTCGTCAGACGCCGTAAAACGACCGGTGCGATAAAGGAGTCCGACAATCAGGTCGCCGTACACAATGCACGCGATGGTGCTCGGCACGATATAGAACAACACACGCTGCCAACCGCCGCGCAATCGTTCAAGCAACGCGCTCTTGTCGATACTTTCGCTTTCGCGGGAGAACTCGGGCAGTGACGATGCTGCGACGCTGACGCCGAAAAGTGCCACTGGCAACAGCACAATCGCATTTGCGTTGTTAAGGCTGCTGATCGGACTTCCCGGTAATCGGCTCGCGATCTGCACGTCGATCAGCGACGATAGTTGTACCACACCAAGCGCCGTAACAACTGGCAAGACGTTTTTCAGTGTTTCGGCTACCCCGGGCGTCGTTTTATCGAGTGACAAGCGAATGGGACGAACCAATTTCAAGACTTCCGGCAGTTGCGCGACAACTTGAAGAATCGAACCAACCAATGTTGCCCACGCGAGTCCAACCGCGAGTTCACGCAGGAGCGGAGCGCTTGGCCCCCGCCACAGAAGAAACACAATTTGCGCAACATTCCACATTGCCGCGCTTGCATACGACCAGAAGAAGCGACGGTGCGAATTTTGAATGCCGAGGCACCAACCACTCAGCACCATCAGCGCCGTCATTGGAAATAGAATCTGCGTGAGCTGAATTGTCAGTTCACGCTTCTCTCCAGTAAATCCGCCGGCCAGCAACGTTGTCAATGCTGGTGCGGCTGCGACACCAACCAGTGTCAGTATTGATATGGAGCCCATCAACAGGCCGAGCACGGCATTTGCCAATGCATTGGCCGCGCGATCCTCCCCCTTGGCCAACAAACGGGAATACACTGGAACAAACGACGCCGACAACGCGCCCTCTCCCAGCAAATTGCGCATGATATTGGGAATTCGACTGGCGGTGTTAAACGCTTCGGTTTCCAGCCCCATGCCGAAATAGCGCGCAATAAAAAATCCGCGCAACAATCCCGTGAGTCGGCTCAACAGAATTCCAAAACCCACTACTGTCGCGGCGCGACCGCCACGATCACTGCTCACGGGGAACTTCTTGTTCCGCTTACAAGATTGGCCGCGTGAACTCTGGCATGTTCGCGCATGCTTTCGAGAACCGCGGGGCCATAGCGTGCCAACACTGGAAGCAAGTTCAAAACGCGTTCGGGACTCTTGTTAAGTGGTTTGATGGCGGCTCTTGCTACAGTGACTTCGCGCATCAGTTCGCGCTCGCGACGTTTCACACCGGCAATCATTCGACGTTCGAGACGATCTAGCTTGTGGGCTATGTCGCGTTGCGTTCCCTCGACAACCGATTGCGAAACCACCGTACCCGACGCCATGACTGCCGATTGCAGCGCGCGCAATTGCGTTTCCGTTGTTATGCGAACGCGTTCAAATGCATCGCCGATACTTTCATCGAGCAGATCCTTTGCGATTTTTGACTCAACGCCGTGCGGATCATCAAACGCGCGCTCGTCAACTTGCAGACGAGTGAGCAGATCACTGACGTGCGGTTCGACAATGACCCCCGACCAACGCGGCACCGCAACAGGAATATCCGCTTGCAACGCCTTCGCGACCGGTGCGACTTGCGCGAAATACGCGAATTCTCCGGGCCCGGCGAGGTACGCCACGGTCGGTAACAGCGCGCGTTCGACGACGGGACGCAACAATACGTTCGGTCCGAGAGTACCGACTTCCGCCTCGCGGGCTACCCGGGCTGCATTTGCAATTGGCACACGCTCGCGAGTGTTGCCGAGTTCCGTGCGCGTTGTGCGAAAGACCAGAGTCAATCCGATAACTTCATCTACCTGCGGTTCGTAACCGGCCGCGCGAATTTGCCCGGCACTTGCGCGCACCGCATCGTCCACGACAGTTGCACCGCTCAACGCACGACGCAGCAGGGGATCGGCCGCTATTCGCAATGACGAATGCGACGCATCAAGCACGGCAATTCCAAATGGTTCGAGCACGCCGCGCAGCAACTGCACGTATGATGCGCCGATCGTTGCGTGCGCCACGTATGCGGACTCGATCAAATCCAGCATCTCCAAGTGCGCCGCCGATCCTGATGCCGAGCGCACGCGCGCGATAAGCGCGTGCGTTTCGCCGAGCGGAACTTCGGCCATCGCAATGCTCTCGGTCGCGGGACCCTCCAACGTCAACGTTTCAAGGCCGTTCGGACCGACGACATGTGTGACGGCGGCTTCGAGCCAGTCCGCATCATCGGTCGCTGCCCAGAACACGGGAGCAACAGGAATCCCAAGTTGTTGTTCCAGTTCGTCTGCCCGCGCGAGCGCGGCAACTGCTTTGCTCCAAGTGTACATCGGACCACCAAACAACCCGGGTTGTTGACCGGTGGTCACAACAACGCCACTCTCGGCGGCGCGAGTCAATCGCGATCGGGCTTCGCCAGTTGCCGCGAACGCGGGAGCAAGTGGCGTAAGCCAGTCTTGCGCGGAACGTGAATCGCGCACGACGCGTAATCGTTCCTTCCACTCTTCAAGGCTATTCGGATGCCTCTCCATCCAACCTGGTGGCTCTGCTCCCTGCTGTAGCGCGCGGGAGAGTGCGCCGCCGCCTAACGGTACCGTGCGCACAACCGGCACCTGCGATGGCGATGCGGCAATCGAATTCACGTTCGACATCGCCTCGAGTGATTCATTTGTGATACGGTTCTCCGCGGCTCATCGAACCCGCACGATAAAGTTGTTCAACGAGCACGAGTCGCGCTATTTCGTGCGGCAGGGTCCATGGCGCCAATGAAATGCGACGATTCGCGCGTGATCGAAGTGAATCGCCGATTCCATACGCGCCTCCAACGATGAACGCCACGTTGTGTGCGCGATCGCGCAGTGCTGTAAGCCAACTGGCAAAGGCTTCGGATGTCATGGAGTCGCCCCCTGGATCGCAGGCAACCATTTGCGCATCGGCGGGCATGCGATCGAGCAGCCGTTCGGCCTCGCGATCTTTCACTTGAGCCGCTGGCAGCGCGCGCGCCGATTCTTCTTTGACTTCAATGATGTCCAGTGTCCAGTAGCGCGCCGCGCGCGTTTCATAGTCGCGGATTGCTTCCGCCAACGCTGGTTGTCGAGGTTTACCGACAGTCAGGACCGAAACGCGCACGACGATATCCCGCTACGCGTAGATGCCGCGCAAACGATGCACAGTGGCGACGCGGTTGATCGAAAGCATGTACGCCGCAGTGCGCATGTTTACGCGATGTTGTTTGGAGAGCGTAAGCACTTCCTGAAAACTGCGCGTCATGATGTCGGTGAGGCGCGTGTTTACTTCGTTCTCGCTCCAGAAGTAACCCATGCGATCCTGCACCCACTCGAAGTACGAAACAGTTACGCCACCTGCGTTCGCAAGAATATCGGGCACAACGAACACACCTTTTTCGTCGAGAATTGGATCGGCGGCAGCGGTGGTTGGACCGTTGGCGCCCTCGACGATCATCTTCGCACGGATATTCGGCGCGTTCTTCGTCGTGATAACATTTTCCAATGCGGCCGGAACGAGAATATCAACTTCGGCGCAGAGCAGTTCCTCGGTCGTGATCGCATCACCACCCTTGAAGCCGTCGAGCGTCTTGTGTTTCGACAGAAACTGAATTGCCGACGCCACATCGATTCCCTTGGCGTTGTGAAACGAACCACCGCGGTCACCAATCGATGTAATCTTGCATCCTTGTTCGACCAGCAACTTGGCAGTGATTGAGCCAACGTTGCCAAAACCCTGCACCGCAACGGTTGCGTTCTTCATCGGCAAGCCCAAATGCGTCATAGCTTCTTTGGTAACGAGCATGACGCCGCGCCCTGTCGCTTCCTTGCGACCAAGCGAGCCACCCATTTCGACCGGCTTGCCGGTTACAACGGCATTTTCGGTGCGGCCAACATGCATCGAGTACGTGTCCATTACCCACGCCATCACGCGTTCGTTGGTGTTCACGTCGGGTGCGGGTACGTCGGTATCCGGACCAAGCAACGACATGATACCTTTTGTGTAGCGGCGCGTCACCCGTTCCAATTCACCGACGCTCATTTTGAGCGGGTCGCAAATTACGCCGCCCTTGGAGCCACCAAATGGCAAATTCACGACCGCGCATTTCCACGTCATCCAGGCGGCGAGCGCTTTTACTTCTTCGAGCGTCACCTGCAGGTCGAAGCGAATACCGCCTTTGGCGGGACCACGCGAAGTGTTGTATAGAACGCGATAGCCGGTAAACA
>JBDUAX010000178.1:0-8621 GCA_040004455.1 Gemmatimonadaceae bacterium | reverse complement strand
GGAAAGCGTGTGGGGGAGCAATCCTCTCGCGAGTTCGAATCTCGCCTCATCCGTTTCTAAATCAACAAACCAATTTTCTAATTGCCGTGATTAAAATCACGGCATATTGGCTCGAACATTGCCGCCAGACGCTCCGTGCTTCATAATGGGGGTATGACACATCGTTCGTGTCAGCCCACTACCTGTTAACGGAGAAATGCGATGAAGGGGATTTCACGTGCTGCGCTTACGGTGGCGGCGATTGCGTTGACGACCACCAGCGCCGCTGCAATAACTGGTTTCGCGGCAAGTTTTAACGTCGAAGCTGAAAAGACTCCCCAAGGTGCATCTTTGTCATTTACTGGCAAAGGGTACGATCCAAATGCGGTCGTCATGTTCACGGGAAGCCGTGCTCCCGGAGCTCGCGAAAAGCAGGATTTCGGCAAAACGAAAGCCGACGATAAAGGGGTCTTCAAGTACCACAAGGTAGCCGCCTGTACCCTGCGCGCCGCCGATTCCTCAGGGGTAGATCCGGTCAACATTACGGCGACTGATTCTGCGACCGGAAAGGGGATCACGAAGAGAGTTGAAGGCGGCGCCTGGCAATGCCCGTAAGGGGAAAAAACATCTGGCGCTTTTGAGCTCCCGCAGTATTGTCGCATAATCGCCGAGCGGCGTCTTCCAACTGGAAAACGCCGCTCGTCATTTTTCAGAACTCAGCAACGGTCGCGCACATTGACCAACGTCGTTTTCGTGGCGCCAATATTCTCGCCGGCGTCGTCACAGATGATCGAAGCAGCGCTCGCGCTGCCTGACGTAAAGCTGGCCGTAATTGCGCAACAGTCATGGGAAGAATTGGCCCCGCATCTCGCAGCACGACTCGCGGGGCATTGGCGCATTGATGACGTCACCAACGAGGAGCAGCTCGAGAAAGCACTGCGCGCACTCGCAAGCAGAATTGGAACAATCGATCGCTGCTTCGGCGCGTACGAACAACTGCAGGAACCGCTCGCGCACGTTCGCGAAAAACTGGGAATTCCGGGGCTGTCGTCGAACGCGGCAGCGAATTTTCGTGACAAAGGACGCATGAAGGATGCGTTGCGCGCAGCCGGTGTTCCCGTAGCGCGTCATCGCGTTGTGAACACTCCCTCGGACGCACGGGAGTTCATTGCCGAAGTCGGTTATCCGATTGTCGTAAAACCTCCAGCGGGCGCCGGTGCAATCGCGACCCATCGCGTTGTTGATGAGGCGGGCCTCAACTCACTCCTTGGTTCGCAAGCGCCGTCCTCAAGCAAACCGTGGCTGGCTGAAGAGTTTCTGCACGGCCGCGAGCACTCAATGGAAACTGTAACAATTGACGGAAAATCGGTGTGGCATTCGCTCACACGCTACGAACCAACACCGCTCGAAGTAATCGAACATCCGTGGATACAATGGTGCGTTGTGCTGCCGCGCGAAGTGGACGACGCGAGTTTCGATGATGTGCGAACAACAGTATCTCGCGCACTGTCGGTACTCGGAATGGTTACGGGCGTATCTCATTGCGAGTGGTTTCGGCGGGAAGATGGGAGCATCGCTATCAGCGAAATTGCGGCGCGACCGCCGGGGGCACAAATCACAACGCTCATTTCGCGCGCGCACGATATGGACTTCGTGAAAGCGTGGATGCGTCTCATGATTTTTGGGGAATTCCACGCGCCGGCACGTCGCTACGCCGTTGGTGCAGCGTACTTGCGTGGTCAGGGGAATGGCCGCGTGCGCGGCATTCACGGACTCGACATTGTTGAGCGTGAATTTGGTTCACTGATTTGCGATTTCCGCTTGCCGTATGCCGGACAACTACCAACTGGCAGTTACGAAGGTGAGGGTTTCATTCTGCTTCGACATCACGACACGAGTGTTGTTGTCAACGCGCTGCGGCGACTGGTTGCAGTTGTTCGCGTGACGTTGGCTTGATTTTTCCTTTCATCCACGGTAACGGTTCACATGTCGCCGACTGTAATCATGATTATGCCTGGATATCCAGGCGAGATGCCGTACTTCACACGCGGACTGTCATTGCAAGGTGCGCGCGTACTCGGCGTGGCAGAAGGCGCCGAACATGAATTGCCGGAAACGGCGCGCCGACATCTCTCGGGCTATTTACAGGTTCCCAACCTCTTCTCGAACGAAGAAGCGGGAATTGCAATGGTGCGCGATTGGGTGAAGGACCTCACTATCGATCGCGTGTGCTGTTTGTGGGAACCGGGTGTTGAACTCGCAGCGCACATGCGCGAAGTGCTGGGCGTTCCCGGACAATCACGCGATCAGGCGAAGCATTTTCGCAACAAAGACATCATGAAGCAGGCGTTGTCAAAAGCGGGAATTCGCGTACCGCATCACGCGTCGGCCACTGATGCGAAGGGCGTGTACGAAGCTGCCGAAATTGTGGGGTATCCGCTCATCATCAAACCAATTGCCGGCGCGGGCTCGCAGGACACCTTTCGCTGCGATGACATCGTAGATGTTGACAACGCCATCAAACAACTCGGTCACATTGCCGAAGTTGATGTCGAGGAGTTCATCGACGGCGAGGAATACACGTTCGACACAATTTGCGCGCTGAACGAAATCAAGTACGACCACATTGCGTTCTATCGCCCGCGCCCGCTCGTTGCACGCACGGTTGAATGGATCAGCCCACAAACACTGAGCTATCGTAACATTGATGATCCGAAGTTGGCCGGCGGTCGCGCTATGGGACAGAAAGTTCTCAAAGCACTCGGCTACGAACGCGGATTCACACACATGGAGTGGTATCTCAAGGCCGATGGCGAAGCAGTGTTTGGCGAAGTTGCGGCTCGTCCACCCGGCGCACGCACCGTGGATTTGATGAACTACGCGAGCGACGTCGATTTATTTACCGGGTGGGCCGAGGCCGAGTTGTTCGGAACCTTTTCGCTGGAAATTGAGCGAAAGTACAACGTGGCCTGCATTACAAAACGCGCCGAAGGGCAGGGGCGTATTACGCGAATTGAAGGAATCGAAAGAGTTCTCGAACGTCTCGGGCCATCGCTCTGCACCATCGACCTCATTCCAGTCGGCCAGCCGCGACGAAACTGGAAAAGCACTCTGCTGTCAGACGGGTATGTGGCGCTGCGCCATCCGGACTGGAACGAAACCATGGCAATGGCCGACTTCGTGGGAACGGATTTGCGCATGTTCGCGTCCTGATTGCGTTTTTACCATTCGATGCTTTTGTGGTGCAACTGATGAGTCTGATGTTGCAGTCGTAGCAATCGCAGCACACGTGCCACTGTGGCCTGAGCGCAGCACATAGTTGTTAAGTTGTTTTTTGACAGTCGTTTAGCAGTTTATCCGGAGGTGCGGTGCGACTGACTTCGCCTCCGGCACGACGCTTGCTCGATAGGGTTGGTGTCAGGCGGTCCCGCGCTGCGGCGATTGCCACTTTCCCGATATCCGAGTACGTCATGTCCAAGATCATCGACGAACCAGCGGTTGAACCAGCTCGCGGCTACTTCTCGCAGCTGTGTGTGCTTTTCACCGGAATCGCATCAGGCGTGGTTGAACCCGAGGCCAATGAAGGCTCGCACTCACTCAACTACCACATGGGAAAGAGAGACGGCTACCACGTTGTGGTCGCTCACCTGGCATCGAGCCGCACACTGCTTGAAGCGTCGGAGAAATGCGCAGCATTTGGACGCGGCGTGGAAGAGCGTGGCGAAGCGCATCCGTACGGACCTGATTGGTGTTCGGGATTTGCGAGCGGCACGCTCGAAGCATCATCTGATATCGCGATGTACGCCGCTTCGGGTGTGCTGCCCATTGTCGACAAAGGACGCCTCAAGTCCGCACGCACCGCGGCTCGCAACATCACGCCGCTGCCGGGTGCGTGGCCCGCGCCGAAGTCTTCGCATCGGGAGTGGTAGGCCGCCGCTGAAGTTTTGGTTCTGCTTTTGATGCTTCGCTAGCGCAGGAGATTTGACCACCGCACCGCATGATGTTTGACGGGCGCGGCGGATATATTGGGCAACATGCCGAAGAAGCCCACCATCGTGCTCGACGCGCGCGCCGTTGATCGCACACTGCGCCGCATGGCCGATCAGATACTTGAATTGAATGACGGAACCGACGGTCTCATGATTGTCGGAATTCAGCGACGGGGGGTTCAACTCGCTGATCGCATTGTGAAAATCATTGATGCGCAGGAAGGCGTGACGTTACCGCGCGGTGCGCTCGACATCACACTCTATCGCGACGATTTGCAAACCGTTGGTCCGCGACCGGTTGTCGGTGCGACGTATTTGCCGTGGACACTCGACGAACAGCGTGTGGTAATCGTCGATGACGTTTTGTACACGGGGCGCACGGTGCGTGCGGCGCTCGATGAACTCGCGGATTTCGGCCGGCCGGCGCGCATTGCGCTGGCGGTGCTCATTGATCGCGGTGGTCGCGAATTGCCGATTCACGCGGACATTGTTGGCAAACGCGTGGATGTCGGCCGTGGCCAGCGAGTTGATGTGTTTGTTGAAGAATTGGATAAGCGCGAAGGGGTATTTATTGCGCATCCAGAGGAATCGGCGGACGACGAGGAGGAAGCATGAACCCGACCAGCCAATGCCTGCCAAAGGGTGACGCGTGAGCGGATTGCTGGGAAAAGATCTGCTTGGGCTCGAGGCTTTGTCGGCCGAGCAAATACTTTTGATTCTCGATACCGCGGTGCCGCTCAAGGAAATTTCGCTTCGCCAAATCAAGAAAGTGCCAACATTGCGCGGCATGACAATCGTCAATTTGTTTTTTGAAGCGTCCACTCGCACGCGCATTTCGTTCGAGTTTGCGGAAAAACGATTGAGTGCCGATACAGTAAACGTTGCGTCGTCCGGCTCAAGCGTGTCGAAGGGTGAAACACTGGTCGATACGGCGCGCAATCTTGAAGCAATGAAGATTGACATGGTAGTCATTCGACATCCCGGTTCGGGTGCGGCGAAGTTCCTGGCCGAACGCATCGAGTCGAACGTGATCAATGCTGGTGACGGAATGCATGAACATCCTACACAAGGTCTGCTCGACCTGCTCACACTGCGGGACCGATTCGGCGACTTGAAAGGGCGTCGTGTGTGCATTGTGGGTGACGTCCTGCACTCGCGCGTTGCGCGATCGAACATCTGGGGCCTCACCAAACTCGGCGCTGAAGTTGCGGTCTGCGGCCCGCGCTCGTTGCTACCGAATGCAATCGAGCAAATGGGCGTCAAAGTTTTTGAGCGCGTCGAAGAAGCAATTGAGTGGGCTGAAGCACTAAACGTGTTGCGATTGCAGTTGGAGCGCATGCACGCCGGTTACATCCCTTCACAACGCGAGTACAATCGCGTTTTTGGTGTCACTCGCGAGCGTCTTGAACGTGCGCCGCGCGAACTTCTCATACTGCACCCAGGTCCGATGAACCGCGGCGTTGAAATCGATTCCGATGTGGCTGATGGCCCGCACTCTGTCATTCTCGATCAGGTAACGAACGGCGTGGCGATTCGCATGGCGGTGTTGTACTTGCTCGCCGGTGGCCGCCCCGAGCTTGCAGAAGTTGCGAAAAGAGGAGCAAACTGATGTCGCGCGATTTGATGTTGAAAGGCGGGCGTATTGTCGATCCATCGCAGGGCATTGATGCCGTTGGCGACGTCTTGCTCCGCAACGGAAAAGTTGAAGCATGTGGCGGATTACTTGGCACTCCCGAAGGCGCAGAAACAATCGACTGTCGCGGTTTCATTGTCACACCCGGCATGATTGATGTTCACGTCCATTTGCGCGAACCAGGACGCGAAGACGTTGAGACAATTGCAACTGGTGCGCATTCAGCTGCCGCGGGTGGATTTACGGGTGTTTGTGCCATGCCGAACACGCGACCCGTTACCGACAATCAGGCAACAGTGGGCTTCGTAAAGCGGCAGGGAGAGTCGGCCGGTTTCGCGCGCGTCTATCCATACGGGGCAATTTCGCTTGGACAAAAAGGCGAAACGCTGGCGGAAATTGGTGAAATGGTTGGGGCTGGTGCCGTTGCGTTCAGCGATGACGGCCGCCCGGTTGAGAGCGCGCACCTCATGCGCACTGCACTCGAATACGCCCGTACCTTCAACGTTCCGGTTGCTGAGCATTGCGAAGATATGTCGCTCGCTCGCGGTGGTTCAATGAACGAAGGTGTGATGTCAGCGCGACTTGGTTTGAAGGGAATTCCAGCAGAAGCTGAAGAGATTTATGTCATTCGCGATATCCTTCTCGCCAAGCGAACGGGTGGACACATTCACATGTGTCATCTCTCAACGCGGGGTTCAGTCGAACTTGTACGTTGGGGAAAAGAGCGCGGCATCAACGTGACGGCCGAAGTCTGTTCGCATCACATCTCGTTGACCGAAAACGAAGTGGAGGGTTACAACACCAACGCGAAAATGAACCCGCCGCTCCGCACGCAATCGGATATTGACGCATTGCAGGAAGGACTGGCCGACGGCACGATTGATTTGCTCGTCACCGATCACGCACCGCATCACTACGACGAAAAAGAGCGTGAATTTGCGGACGCACCAAACGGCATTGTTGGTTTGGAAACGGCGCTCGGCGTAAACGTCACGTGGTTGCTCAAGCGCAAGGTATTGACGATGTCTCAATTGGTGAACGCGATGAGCTGTTTGCCGGCGAAGGTGTTCCACTTGCCAGGCGGCACGTTGCGACCGGGTTCGATTGGCGACGTCACTGTGTTCGATGCCGAGCGTGAATGGACGGTGAATCCGCTGGCGTTCAAATCGAAGGGACGCAACACCCCGTATGGCGGACGCAAGTTGTTTGGACAGGCGCGGGCGACGATTGTGGGTGGCAAAGTGGTGTACCGCGCACCGGAATGACGCTGGAAGTGGTCGACATTTTGCAAGAACCACTATTTGGGTGGCCCAAATCATCACAAATTGGTGACCCAGGTAGCATCCGAAACTGTCAAAGGTCGTGACAGTTCGGGCCGCGCCTCGTCGAAGATAGAGATGCATCAGACGTGCTGCTCAGTGCCCGGGAAGGCCCTTCCGGCTAACGTTCTTTCAGTGTCCAATCACGGCGTGACCGCGGTTGGCAGCTCTCTGGACGAGGCCAGGCAGCGAAGAGAGCACGGAACAAGCGGCGCGAATTTTTCTGGTAGCGCAGCTGCTGATGATGCCAGCACGAGGTCTTACGACGAAGTCGATTCGCTGGTCGCGCTACACCCGCGTTTCTCAGAACACTTGAATCAGGATAGGGCTTGATGATGGAGGACACTGCGGTGACGATTGCGGAAATTCGCGCGTTGGTGAGCGAGCGTCAGCGCTTCGACGATTGGCTGACGGCACTTGCTGCCAGACGAGAGGAAACACCGGCGCGCGTGTTCGAACGTGTGCACGCGGACTATGTCGCGCGTCGCAACACGGTGATTGCAAACTTGCACGAGCACGTTGGATCACTGGAGGCGCTCACGCAAAGTCTCAACATCAAGTTGCACGCGCTTGAAATGCAACTCGCCGAGCGCGAAGACGAACGCGCGGAGGCGATGCTGCGCACCGCTGTTGGCGAGTTCGATGCTGCGAAGTGGGAGTCGACGCGACACGATGTCGAAGCAAGCATTGAGCAACTTGGACGAGATCGCGAAGCGTTGATTGCCGAAGCTGAAGACGCGCGCGCATTGCTGACTGCTGCTCGGCAAAAGCCAATACTGGTTGCGAGCGCAGAGCCGGAACCAGAACCTGTGAGCGCGACTGTTGAAGTGCCAGCGGCGAGTGTTCACGACACCGATGGCGATATCGAAACGGCATTCGCAGTGGCCGCGACGACAGATGAGACGATGGTCGATTCCGGATCAGTGCCGGCCTACCCATACGTTGCTGACCAGGCAAGCGAGCCGGTTGCGTTCGAAGCAGCCACTGAGAGGGACATCGAAGCAGACGATGCCGTTGACATGCTCGACGGTGCGCCGGGTGCCACAGTGCCAGAGTCGCTCGACAGCATTGACGTGTTTGGCGAATCGAGCACGCCGAATCGGTCGTCGTCGGATCACAGTTCATCACGTACCTCCGATTCGCGCACTGCAGCAGCCAACGAAGCGGCGCCCAGCAGTACTGCAACGCGTGACTCGTTCGACGATCTCGCTTTCCTGCGTTCAGTTACGGAATCGGGCTCGAACTCAACTCCCGGTCCTCGCGCGAACGGAACGGCTGGGCCGACCGAGCAAACAAAGACGCTCCGCTGCACGGAGTGCGGAACGATGAACTTTCCGACGGAGTGGTATTGCGAGCGTTGCGGCGGAGAGTTGGCCGCGTTTTAAAGCGTTGGCGAGAACCGCACGAAACGAAAGAGGGCCGAGATCAGCGAATGATCTCGGCCCTTTCTTTTTTGCAGCGAGTTAAATCAAGCAGCCGCTTTTTGCCTGGCGAGCTTGCTCTTCTGGCGCGCGGCAGTGTTGCGATGAATAAGTCCTTTGCGTGCTGAGCGATCGAGCAACACAACGGCTTCGCGTTTTTCGTCGGTAGATGCCGCAGTCGCCTTCGCGCGCTTAACGGCCAAACGGAGAGCCGAGCGCTGCGCTTTGTTGCGGACCGCCGCTATACGTGACCTGCGCATATCCTTCTTGGACGACTTGA